>CAZGYL010000797.1:0-2437 GCA_964529985.1 uncultured Planctomycetia bacterium
GCTGTCTGAGCGAGCGGCGGGATAGCTCTTCTCAGGTCTTCTTTGCTCGCGTATTTTTTAAATCCAGTGGGTGCGGAATACTTGCTCCCCAAAAAGACCTGAGAAGGCGGACTCGTTCCATACGCGCCAAAGGACCAGAGGCGTCTGTACGCTGTCTGAGCGAGCGGCGGGATAGCTCTTCTCAGGTCTTCTTTGCTCGCGTATTCCTTTGTTTTTAGATAGCGGGGAGGAGCGCGCAGATCCTTTCCTGCAGGAAATCATCGCACTCGGCGGCTGTTGCAAAAGTCAGAGCGCGCTCGGCGATTGATTCCGCCTGTGCCATCGTCACGGAACGTACCACATGCTTGACCATGGGAATGGCGACCGGAGCGACGCTGAAACGCCGCAGGCCGAACCCGAGCAAAAGCACCGTGAAGCGTGGATCCGCAGCCATTTCACCGCATGCGGAAACCGGAACACGAAATCGGTGGGCGGTCTCAATAACAGCATGCAAAAGGCGAAGTATCGCAGGAGAGCTCGGCTGGTACAGGTGAGCCACCCGCTGGTTGACTCGATCAACGGCAAGTGTGTACTGGATTAGATCGTTGGTCCCGATACTGAGAAAGTCGACTTCCGGAGCGAAACGATCGATGGTCAAGGCTGTGGAAGGAACCTCCACCATGATGCCAATGGGAATACGCTCGCGGAAGCGCACTCCTTCGGCTTTAAGCTGTTCCTGAACCCTGCGCACATGTTCTTTGGCCGCCCGGAGCTCTTCCACCGTGGAAATCATAGGGAAGAGCAGTCTTACATCTCCGTCGACCGAAGCGCGGAAAATCGCCCTCAGCTGCGTCTCGAACTGGTCCGGATGCTGGAGCGAATACCTGATGGAGCGGGATCCCAGGAATGGATTGCGTTCCGCCTCGCCGGTGCCGTTGGGCGAGAGCTTATCGGCCCCGAGGTCCATGGTCCGGATCACGCAGGGCTTGCCTTTCAAAGCTTTGAGGACCTGCCTGTAAACATGTACCTGCACGTCCTCCGAAGGGGCGGGATTCTCCTCGTAGAGAAATTCGGTCCTATACAGCCCCACTCCGGCGCCGCCCATCCTCTCTACTACTTCTACTTCTTCGGCAAGCTCGATATTGGCGGATATTTCCACCTCATAGCCGTCTATGGTTTCCGCAGGAAGAGCCCGTTCGGCTACAAGCGCGCTGAAAGCCGTACGGTGGCGGCGTTCCTCAGCACGGAATCGGTTTAGAGTTTCCTCGTCCGGTTCGACGATCACTTCCCCGCGGATACCGTCGATTATTACGGTTTCCCCGCCGCGTATGCGCCTGGATAAATCGCCCGTGCCGACTACCGCCGGGATGCTCAACGCCCGTGCCATGATAGCCGTGTGTGAAGTCTTACCACCCACGTCGGTTGCAAACCCCAGCACTTTGGAGCTTGCCAGAGCGGCCGTCTGACTCGGGGTGAGCGCATGAGCTACGACGACCACCTCGTGGTCCAAGTCTTCAAAGGAGAACGGACCGCTGGCACCTACGTGTCTGAGAAGGCGGCGCTCGACATCAAGAATGTCGTGCCTGCGGCCTGCAATCGGCGAGTGGCGGAGGCGGGCGATTTGTTCGTACCAGACACGTGTTGCGCAGACCACTGCATAGGGTGCGGCCATACGCAGGCGTTCGACGTTTTCAAGAATCCGCCGCCTCAGATCCGGGCTCAGCAGGAGTGCGCGATGGAACTCCAGGATTCGACCTCCCAGTTCCGATCGTTCCCGGATTTCAGCGATCTCACGTTCAAGCTCGGCGGCGGCCGCCTCAAGCGCCTGCTCGACGCGTTTCTTCTCGCGTTCCGTCTGGTCGCGGTTTACGTACTGCGGAGGAACTATGGTATCAGTTGTTTCTTGGAAGAGCAGAGCCTCACCAACGGCGATCCCTGTTTCAACAGGGACGCCCCGGACCACGAACATGGCTACTCTTCCTCCTCGTCCTGGAAGCCGTTTTCAACCAAACGGACCAGGGTATCGACCGCCTCTTGTGCGTCCTTGCCTCGCGCTCTTATTCGAAGAGCCCCCCCGCAGGCGGCACCCAGGCTGAGAAGCGAGATTGCGCTCTTGCCGTCGACCTCTTCATCGCTTCCATCCCAGCTCACCAGTATCTCGCTTTCGAATCGCTGGGCCGTGGTGACGAAAAGGGTCGTAGGTCTCCCGTGAAGCCCTTGCCGGTTGCGGATCTTGACCGTCCGCTCCACCCAGGGCTCCCTTTGGTCGGGCACATTGTGTGTTTTTTCTACTTCGGTACCCACGACGCCGCCTTGAGCAGGGTTGCAGCCAATTTATCAGAATGGTGCCGGACAACTGTGTCGGCCTCAGCTAAATCTTCAACGATAACCGGGATATGTCCAATGCGCTCGCGATCCACCACCACAGGTTCGGCGCCGTCCCGGCTGTAAGCTTGGA
>CAZGYL010000798.1:0-2437 GCA_964529985.1 uncultured Planctomycetia bacterium
GACCTCCTCAAAGAATTTGAAAACGTCCCCCGCAAAGAACTTCAAACCCGACATCATGCCGTGTACCGCCACCGGTATGCCCGCAGTCAGGCGCTCCTCTTGGGCTCTCCGGGGTTCCAAGCGCAAGGCATCCCTGGGGTCCAGTACCCGGGCGACGCCCGTTTGCAGCACCCTTGGATTTTGCGTTGAAACACGCCAAAGAGCGCGTATCCGCCACAAGCAAACCTCCAGAACGACGCTCCAACAAACCCTTGATGACAAAGCTAAGGCGGGAACCAGTCAAGAACGCCCGTTCCCCGAGCGCTTACGTATGAGCCCATTGATTCTGGATTGCGCGCCGGGCCGTCGAGCGGGCGGCGTACCGGCTGGTGCCGCGGGCTCGGATTCTTATCATCACGGAAAGGGCGCAACTCGCTTGGCGCTTGGAACGTGTTCGGCGACAGGAACAGCGTTACCGAGCGAGGTGTTCGGCGCTTAAGATAGTAAGCGAATGAGGCGGCAGAAGGACCAGACCTTTTTTCACTTTAAGGCGCTTAAATTCCGGCGCTACACGATTCGGGTGGGCAATGTCGTTGAATGCCTCAGGGGAGTCTCCCTGAAGAACCGCAGCGCTGAATTCTCCCTCAAGCGGCCTGTCTTCGAGAAGCACCCGGCAGTTTACCGCTTCGTCAGGGTGGCGGTTAACCAGCGAAAGCGCCCACGACTCGCCGGCTGCGTCCACTGTAGCCAGAGCATCAACAAGCCCCACGGAGCGGCGTACTTCACGAAGTCGATCCGTCTTGAGTTCGATGGGCACGACTTTCTCTTTGAGCTTGGTTGCATACAATGCAAGAGTGTGAAATGTGGTGCGTTTCACGATGCCGCGTGCGTGAACGTAGATGGGACCCCGCGTGTTTACAAGGGGCGCTATGTTCGCCATGCCCACGTCACGGCCGTGCCGGAGGCAACTGTTCAGAAACGAAGCAGCGAACAACGCATCCGCCATGGTGTACTGCGAGGCGACAGCGTTCAGATCCCGCTTCTCGATCAATGCTTTTGTCTCCGGATCATTGGGATCCGAGACTTTCTTACGAGGAAAGCCGGGGTGGTGCCAGCCCCGGAGATTCCATTCGTCAAAGGCGATTTTGATCCGCCCGCGGCACCCTGCTTCGTCCAAAAGTGCAATAACCTGCTTGATTGTGGCTTCCGGTCCCTCAGAGAGCATGATGCACGAGCGATAAGAGGGCATTTTGTTGTGCTGCCAAAAACCAAGCCAATACTTGTGGATGCAAACGTAGCTCAGGTACCTGCCGGCTTCTTTAAGCAGCGGCAGAGTCCAGTTGCGGTTCGGGGTCGCCGCGGCAAGCAAGGTCACCGTGGGATCGACCTGGAGCATCAGCTCCGCACACCGCCTCACAAAAGGTCCCCACGTACGGGGTGTTTTGGCGCCGATTTCATGGGCGCCCCAGTTCTCGTTCCCTATACTCCAGAAGTGCACTCCGAAAGGCTCGGGGTGCCCGCAGGAAGAGCGCAGCCGGGCAAAAGCGCCTGTCCGTGCGTTGCAGTAAGCGACCCAGTTACGCATTTCCTCTGGCGTACCGTTACCCGCGTTTGCGCAAATGTAGGGCTCGCAGCCTGCGCGTTTGCACCACAAAACAAATTCATCTGTTCCGAAAGTATTCGGTTCGATCACGCCCCAGACAGGATCGGCTACGGGCTTCCGATCCCGGCCTACTCCGTTACGCCAGTGGTAGCCGCTTGCGAAACACCCTCCGGGCCACCTTACAATCGCTGTCTTCAGCTCCCGCACAGCCGCGATCACGTCCTTCCGGAAACCCCTTTCGTCGGAAAGAGGCGACCCCGGGTCGAAGAGGCCGCCGTAGACTTGGCGGTGGAAATGTTCGATGAAGCCGCCGAAAATCATTCGGCTGTAGCGGAACGACTTTGCAGGGGAACCGATACGGACTGTTGCACGGACCGGAGCGCCGGCATGTAAAAGGACAGCACCGAGAAGTGCGAGGATCAATGAGAGATTCCTGCTCATGGGATACCTTTTGTACAGCGGTAAACCCGTCAAGTCTTACGATTCCCGGGTGCCTGCACGCGGGCATCCGCCTCGTGCGGGCGGTTCAGGCCTGTTCCCAAGCATGCACCTCGGTAAGGCTCTCATATTAAGACCAAAACGTTTTGCCGTCAACCTCCAACTTTTTTCTGAACTTCCTTGCGAAGTACAAGGGAACCGACGGGCGGCAGTTAAACTTATACGAGAGATATGCGAGGGGAGAGAAACTCGAAGTCGGCCGGGTGAATCCTTCGGATTTCGAAAAGCCTCCTTTGCCTTGAAATGTGCAGCGCTTAAAGGCCCGAAGCAGTAGACGGGAACGCCAGTCGGCTGTAAAAATTTGTCTATATAAGTGTGCATGATTCGTAGAATCTTTTTCTCGTTCGCGGTCAAGAC
>CAZGYL010000799.1:0-2433 GCA_964529985.1 uncultured Planctomycetia bacterium
CGTTGCAATCCCCCCGGCTGAAGAGAGGCCCTGCCGGTTCTTTGTAAAGGAAGGCGTCCGGAAGTTTCGCATAGCCGAAAGGCGTGCGCACAGCGATATCGAAAAGACCGGGGTTACCCGGAGGAAGAGTGCCCTTGAGGGTGTTCGCATCTATTATTTCAACGTCTTCGATCGGCCGGGGACCTACTCGAGCATAAATGCCCTCCTCACCACGTGTCTCAAAGTTGGTGCCGCGGATCGTTATCTGGATTCCGCCTTCAACAGGCCCGCTCGAAGGCTCGATCGATTCTATGGTCGGCGGTCCCACATAGCGGAAACCCTGCGGCAGAACTGCGACCTTCTGGCCGGAGACGGCGCGCACATCAAAAGCTCCTTCGGTACCGGGAGGTGTGCGCCCCGTAATAAGACAACTGCTTTGCCTCACTTGATCCTCAAGCGGCTTGCCGTTGATTTCGATGACTGTATCGGGAAGGAAAATGCGGCCCCGCACCGCGACCTCCTCCCCTCCTTCCAGCTTTCCTTTTGAAGGCTCGATCGATTCGATCTCAAATACGTTGCCCTGGTGTTCCACGACGACATTATCAAAAAAAGCGTGAACGGGACCCCCTGTGGTGCCGCACTTAAGAACTACGGTTACGACATCGGAGGTGGGAATTATGTCAGCGTCCTCCTCGGTCCATTCTTCTTCAGGAGGAGGCCAATTCCCGTCAAAGCCGAGCTCCCACTTTGCAACGATGGCCGTCTCAGGGTGGTTGGCGGGATCATCAGCCGCGCCATAAGAATAGGGGCCATCAATAATAAGTACTTCCCACCAGCCGTTGAAGCCTTCGGCTCTTCCCTTCCAGGCCCAGCTTACGCGGAAGGATACACCGGGCTCCACGCAGAACTCCTGATAAACTCCGAAGCTGCTCATGGAGGAAGAAAGGTGCAGACAGTACTTGCCTTCGAAAGGATCGAGGTTCTCGGTGAAGCTTACTGTATAAGAGGTTCCCCACGGAGCGTTCCATTCGGTCCACCCCAGTGAAGTCCCCTCTTCAAAATCTCCGTTTACCTGAACCGCTTCTGCTCCTATAAGCACTGCAGGGGCAATCAAGAAGACGAGGATTCTGCGCATGACCTTTTCCTCCCGTATTCTCCGAGGCCAATCCTGCTTCTATTATGCACCGGGAGCGCTCATTTTCCAATCGCTCCCGCTGCCTGGCGTTCCGGGAGCCTATGGTCATAGAATGAATGGGTGTATGGCTTTTTCGGCTTGCTGGGGGGCTGGTCAGACCGTCGAAAGCAGATCGGTTCTGCAACGACAGGAGGTTTCAATTATGTTTCTACGCAGATTGCCCCTGGTGGTATTGCTTCTTGTTTTCACTCTTTGTCCGGCCCTTGCGCAGACCCCGGCTTCGCCTTTTGACCGCGATCCGTGGCCTGCTGCGAAAAAAGGACCGGTTAAAGTGTTCATTCTGGCCGGTCAATCGAACATGCAGGGTCACGCTTCGCTGCGCACGCTTGAGTATCTGATCTACAACGAGAAGACGGCTCCTGAGTACCAGCAGTGGAAGGACCGTGTGGGGCGTTGGACCGAGCGCCGGGATGTGTGGATTTGGACGACGGACGGAAAACGCTATGGCAACCTGAAGCCGGGCTTCGGTGCAAACGAGTGGTCGATCGGACCCGAACTGGGCTTCGGTTGGGTGGTGGGTGAAGCGCTGCCCGAGCAGGTCCTTATAATAAAGACCTGTTGGGGGGGTAGAAGCGTAAAGAGGGATTTCCGGCCGCCGAGCGCGGGGCTGCCTTCCGCCGAGGTCTTGGCTAAGGAACTTGAGCGTGCGAAACGCCGGAATCCGAAGGTGACCATGGAGGACATAAAAGCGCGATATGGAAAAGCTTATCGCGATATGATCAATGCAGTGCGAGAGGTGCTCGGTAATCTGAAGAAGTACTTTCCCGGCTATAAGGAGAAGCAGGGATGGGAAATAAGCGGGTTTGTGTTTTTCCAAGGCTGGAACGACATGATCGACCGGGAGCAGAGGCGCGAAAAATACGCTACGTATACCAAACTGCTCGGAATGCTCATACAAGATGTGCGGAAAGACTTAAAAGCCCCCGATCTGCCCGTTGTTATCGGGGAGCTCGGTGCAGGAGGGAAGAGGGGGGACTTCCAGAAGGCTCAGGCCGCCGTTGCGCAGCTCCCTGAGCTCAAAGGTACCGTGGCTTTTGTTAAGACATGCGAGTTCTGGGAACCCGAAGTGGAGGAAATGATCAAGAAGGGTATATGGCGCAGTCCCCAGTGGCCCAAGTTTTACAACGTAGGCTCCGATCGTGGCTACCACTACCTGGGAAGCGCCCGGATCATGTGGAAGATCGGCAAAGCAATGGGGCGGGCCATGCTGGGATTGATGAAAAAGTAGTGCCTCGTCCAATAACTACCTTCCGGTTTTG
>CAZGYL010000800.1:0-2431 GCA_964529985.1 uncultured Planctomycetia bacterium
GCGTATGTCAACGATCCGCGGCGAATGGAGCGGGAAAATCCGCTCCACCCCTTCACCTGCAACTATCCTGCGCACAGTGAAGGTTTCCCGCGCACCGCCGTGTTTCTTCGCGATCACAGTACCGATAAACACCTGTACCCTTTCCCGGTCACCTTCTTGAATCCGGTAGTGAACCTCCACAAGGTCACCGACCTCAAAATCGTAACGGTCTCCCCTGAGGTTTTCCCGTTCTATTTGGTCTATGATCCCGCTCACCGGCCGCCTCCTTCCGTCTCTGTAGTCGTCGCTCCCAGGTCAGGTCTCCTCTCCCTGGTGCGCCGCAGCGCTTGCTCGCGGCGCCACTGAGCTATCCGCTCGTGATTCCCGGACAAGAGCACCTCCGGCACCGCCATACCCCGAAAAACCGCAGGCCGCGTGTACTGCGGCCAGTCAAGCAAAACTCCGCAGGCCTTTTCCGCCTGCTGGAAAGACTCGTCCCTCACCGAGGCCTCACAACCAACCGCCCCGGGTAAGAGCCGCAGCACGCCTTCTATCACAACCATGGCGGCGAGCTCGCCGCCTGCGATGACATAATCCCCGATCGACAACTCCTCAAAACCAAGCCCGATTCTCACCCTTTCATCGAAGCCTTCATAACGCCCGCACAGAAGTACAAGGCGTCTTGCTCGAGCCAGATCGCTCAACACCGACTGTGTAAGCAACTTGCCCTGAGGAGACAGCATTATCCGCCGGAGTCCCGGCCGGGGCTTGTCCACGCCGAGAGCTTCGACCGCCTCAAAGATAGGCTCGGGCCTGAGAACCATTCCCGGTCCCCCACCGTATGGGAGATCATCGACGCTTCGGTGCCGATCCTTGGCGAAAACGCGCCAGTCGCAGAAGTGGAAGCTCACCAAGCCGCGCTCAACACAGCGCTTTACCAGGCTTTCGCTCAGAAAGCCCCGGAATATGCCCGGGAATAAGGTGAGCACGTCCACTCGCAACATTTGCTCTCAGGCCGATTCGTCCTGAAACCACTTGAAATCGTTCCCCTATGAAGGGCCGCCCCCGCTCTTGGAACGCTTGCGGCGTTTCGCCTTCACAGGAAAGGCCACGTCGTGCTTTCGAAGTATGCTGATAACGGTTTCGGTCGGCACAGCCCCGACCTTCAACCAGTATTCCGCCCGATCCTTCTTTACCACCGTTGTCTTGGACGGATCTTTCGCCAGGGGGTCGTAGTAGCCGATGACCTCGATCGTTTTGCCGCTTCGCTTCGTACGGGCGTCCATAACGGCAATCCGGTAGAAGGGGCGGTTCCGCCTTCCGATACGCATCAAGCGCATTTTCACTGCCATGGCTTTCTTACCTCCCGGCTCCTGGGACCCCGGCCGCGCTCAGGCCTGAGGCCGTACTTATATAACCTCGGGTTTCGGCCCTCCGCGCCCGCAGGGCGCCTCTCTGCAGCCCTCCAGGTGGGACTGGTCGGGCGGAAAACGAGCGTCTGACTCCGAGTCCGGAGACAAAGAGAAAAGCCCCATTATACATGCACCGCCTGAACCTTCAACCAGAAGCGGCTTCCCGGCTCAGGGGCTTCCCCTAAAGCTCGTCCCGGCTCTCTTCCTCCCAAAGGTTCCCCCCACGGAATTGCTCCCAAAGCCGGGCGAAACGAGACTCGTAAATCATTGAGAAGAGATCTTCGCGGTCCGGGAAAAGCTCCAGACAACGCTCCCGCAGAAGACTGATCGCCACGATTATATCCACTCGGCTGTACGACTCGTCTTTGATACGCGTCGCCACCCTGTCGGCTTCCCGCGCAAGCTCTTCCATAGCCGCACGGCCCTCGGGATCCGAGGATTCACCTGAGGGCAACAGCCCCCGCACATCCCCTCCTTGGGTAGCTCCGCCTGTTCGAACCGTGTGTTCAGGAGCGTAGAGGATCTCCCCGCATGGGCAGCGCACAGGGTGTCCGAACTGAAACAGCGTGGCGTCGAACTGACGCCCGCAACGAGGACAAAGCGCAGCCACCTTGACGATCCTCCTAAAGCACACTACTCTACGATCCTCCCACAAGGAAGTATAGCAGGCAAGAAGTGGCGCGAAACCACAGTGATCCCACAGCTCCCGAGTTCGGTGCCATCGGCTCCAAGTCCGCAGAATTATTTCTGCAGGTAGAGTGCTACGGCCCGGAAACGCGGGACGCCGGCCGCCTTTACCTCGGGGACAACCTCCAGGTCCTTTCGATCCTTGCAGAAGAATTGGGATCGGCGTTCGACTTTGTTTATATCGATCCGCCCTTTTGCACGGGCAACCGCTACCCCCGGCAGCGGATCTTACGCGATGAAGGCGATCGGCAGGAAATTGAGCGTGTGCCGGCATACAACGACCAATGGGAGGGCGGGCTTGAGGCGTACCTTGCCTGGCTCGAGCCCCGGCTTGAGGCTATCCACCGCGTTCT
>CAZGYL010000801.1:0-2428 GCA_964529985.1 uncultured Planctomycetia bacterium
CGGGGAAGGGGTGGGTCGCCGTCCCGCTTCGGATCGGGCCCTCAAGGCTCAAGGAATTGAGGGTGAACGATCTGCCTGCGCCTGTCGGCACCAAGGAATTTTTTGAGGGAAAGCGCAGGCGCCTCTTGCCTTTTGTAGCTCTACGGGGACCTGGAACTTACAAGGTTGAGGTTTCTATTGTTTGCCCGGTCGAGCGCAGGCTGGGACGCACATCCGTCAAGGTGGGTTTGGTGAAAACGGCGGGAGCCACCTTGAAGGCCTTGCTTCCTGCTTCTGTAAGGGTAGCGGCCTCAGCGGCGGGAAGGCCGATTTCTGCTGTCATCGGGGAGGAGGCCTACCGGACGGTTGTCACTGTGGACTCAGGTGGACTTGAAAGCTTCGAGCTCGCTTGGTATCCCCGCGGGAAAAAGACTCCCGGAGCCTCGCGGCTCAGCTGTGTTTCTTACCTTTTGCTTACCCTCGATCAGTTGGGTTACAGGGTTGAGCGCACCGAGCTTGTCAAAGTTGCAGGCACTCCGGTGGATTCCCTTAAGTACGAGATAAAAGGCTCGTGGACCGTAACGGGCGTTTCCGAAGAGAACCTCAGGGAGTGGAGCCTTACTGAAGAGAAGGGCGTCCGGGTGCTCCGCGTGTTTTTTGCAAAGCCTGTCTCCCGTGCGGTCCTTAAAATCGAGGGCCGGGGAAAGCTGGAGGACCGGGGCAAGCTGCCTGCTCTTGCATTGGAAGGAGCGGTAAGGCAAGAGACTTACGTCGGCTTGCGGAACGGGAAGCTCCGCAGATTCAAATCGGGTGTGCTTTCCGGAATGGAGCGCTCTTCACCCGGGCGTATATTGGAGGTCTTGCCGCTTGCCCGGAAAGATCTGCCTCAAAGGCTTTACAGAGGCTATGGGGACTGTGCAGGTGAAGTAATCGCCGCTGAGCCGGTACGCACCGAAGTAACGGTGCGCACGGCGGCGTGTGTCTTTATCCGCCGCGATCGTCTCACGGCGGCTGCGCGCGTGCGTTACACGGTCTTGGGACCGGGTCCGATACGCTATGAGGTTCTCCTGCCGCGTGCATGGTCGATTCGTTCGGTAGAGGGAGAAGGAGTGCGCGATTGGGAAGTCCTGGAGCGGACTGGAGGAAAACTCCTGGTTGTGATGTTTGGGGGCCGCGCGCAAAGCGGCCTTGAGTTTAAGTGGATTGCGGAAGACTACCACAAAGTGACTCCGGAAGCGATCGAAGTCCCTCCCTTTTTCGCCGGAGCTCAGGGGCCGGGAAAAGTCAGGCGCGAGGTGAGAATCAGCATTGCGTCGCCTGAGGAGTTGCAAGTACGCGTGGAGCAGAGCGGTCCTTTCGCCCCTTCTCCTCTTGAGCCTTCTGCTTGTTGGCTCGCTCCTCCGGCCGGCCTTAAGTACAGATTTGCTTTGCGCGCGGTGCGTCTTTCCGAGGATACCTCCAAACCCTTGCGGCTTGGGGTGACAGGCCGCAAGAGGCTTGTAGGAGCTACTCTTGTTTGCTTTGTAAGGCCCTCGGATACGTTCTTCGATGTCAACGTGCGCCTGGTCTACCAAATCCGAATGGCCGGGCTGCAGGTTTTCGGTTTCCGCTTACCTCCCGGAGCTTCCCTTACCGGTTGCAGTGCCCGAAACGAGCGCAGTCGTAATATACAGGCAGGTCCGGAGGGTACTCTTGTAACGCTTACATTGCAATCGCCTGTTATTGGAAGCCAGACGATCGACGTTTCCTATCGGCTGGAGCGTAAGCCCGGTGCTGAGCCGCTTGTTACGCCGCTTGTGCTCTACGCCGAAGGAAACCGGTTGGAGAACGTTGACTCGTACGTCGGAATTGTGCAGACAAGCTGGAGTGTGGTTACGGAAGCCCGGACAAAGAACCTTGTTGCGTTTGAAGCGGAGCGGATTCCTTACTTGCCCGCGGGTGTCAGCCGTGCAAGCCTGGGACGTACCTATCGTGCCACGGGGCTCGACTGGACTGTTGAGATCAAGCAGGAAGAGGTGGAGGTGGCGCCGGGTCCCCCTGCGCTTGTAAGCCTGGCCGAATTGCACACGGTGATTGAAGTGGACGGAACCCGGAGAACCCGTGTTACCTATACGATTCAAAATCGAGCCCTGCAGTTCCTGCAGGTCGAATTGCCTGCAGGTGCGAGACTGTGGGGTGTGAGCCTGAACGGAAGGCCCGTAGCCGTCGGGCGGGAGGACTCAGCGGGAGCTTCGGGCGGCCGGATCCTGCGCGTGCCCGTGAGCTACGTGGGCGCCGGGCGCTTGGATTTGGAAATGACCATTGTTTACCAGGAGCCTGCTCTTTCTCGGGACGACTAAGAATGCGGAAAACTAACCGTTCTTGCCGAAGAAGCTTATCATTTAAATAAACACGGGCCCAAGCAAAATATTCGCCTCGACCTAGATCAGATTCAAAACGAGCATAAATA
>CAZGYL010000802.1:0-2426 GCA_964529985.1 uncultured Planctomycetia bacterium
CGCTTGAACGAGCGCGGTTTCGTCGGTCACGCCTACACTTCGTCCGATCTCCTTGCCCTCCTTAAGCAAGACGAGCGTGGGAATACTCATAACGCCGAACCGCTCCGCCAGGCCCGGTGCCTCATCCACGTTGACACGAGCCACAGTGGCGCGGTCGCCCAGGCGCTCGGCCACACGCTCCAAGATAGGATGCTGCAAGCGACAAGGACCACACCACGGCGCCCAAAAGTCTATTAGAACAACACCACGTCCGGCAACCTCATTGAAGCTCTGCTCGGTCAAATCGAATACCTGTGTCATGGCTCCCTCCTGTTTCAACACGATCGAGCCTCCCGGCGCCCGCAGCACCACGGCCTGCGGTACCACGCCGGCGCGGTCGATTTAAGCAAGGAACGTGCCGCCCGGGCCGATTTTGCAACCGCAAGGCAGTAAGGCGGTTCTAACTACTTAAACTGCAAGAACTTAAATCACCGGCGCATTCCCCCCGCAGCTCTTGGATTCAAGCGGCTCTCAGGAGAACCGTTGCGCAACAGCGTTGCGTCGGCCCGCCTTCAGTCAGAAAAAGCGCAACAAACCGCCCTTGCGGGCACATAGAGTCCCAAGTACGCTTGGCAAAGTGTTTCGAGCCCGCATCCCGCAGCGGGCGCGCCAAGATATCAAGGTATGCGGTTGAGAATGCAGGAAAAACAAGATTCGACAAAACGAAATCTCCTGTTCCCGAACCTCGACAGCCTGCCGGTTGGAGTTTTCGTGCACAACAAGGAAGGTGCGATCCTTTCTTGGAACCGGCAAATGGAGCAAATCACCGGCTACCAGGCCAAAGAAGTAGTTGGAAAATCCATCGACGATATTGCAGCCGGAATAAACCGCCACGGCGGTTGCAGGCATTGCAAGAATCCGGCCCCGACCCTGCCCGGACGAGAGCGCACCTGCACAATCGAGACAAAGGACGGACGGCTTGTTTGCGTCCTTCATAGAGTGAGCGAGACCCAAGAGCACTTCGTACACGTGCTTGTCGACCTTTCCACGCTTGATGAAACCGCGCCCCGGAAGCCCGCGCACCCGCGTGTGAGATTCCATGGACTTGTGGGTAAAAGCCATGTCATGCAGGAGCTTTACCACAAAATCGAGCTTGCAGCGGCTTCGAACGCTACAGTGCTTCTGACCGGCCCGACAGGCAGCGGCAAGGAGCTTGTAGCCGAAGCGATTCATGCCGAAAGCCCCCGCGCGGAAGGCCCCTTGGTGAAGGTGAATTGTTCCGCTCTTTCGGAGGCGATTCTTGAAAGCGAGCTTTTCGGCCATGTGGCGGGCGCTTTCACAGGAGCGATCCGGGATAAGATAGGGAGATTCGAGCTCGCACACGGCGGCACGATTTTTCTCGACGAAATAGGAGATATCAGTCCCACGATACAGCTCAAACTTCTTCGGGTTCTCCAGGAACGGGAAATCGAGAGGGTCGGAGAGAGCACGCCGCGCAAGGTCGACGTAAGGGTGATTGCAGCAACCAACAAGGATCTCACACAGCTGATAAGAGAGGGGAAATTCAGGGAAGACCTCTACTTCAGGCTCAAAGTCTTTCCGATCGAAACCCCGGCGCTCAGAGATCACAGGGAAGACTTGGGACTTTTAGCCGAGCACTTTATAGCCCATTTCAACGCTGAAACGGGCAAGAATATAACAGGGTTCACTGAAAGCGCCTGGCAGGCCATTATGGACTATCCTTGGCCTGGCAACGTCAGGGAGTTTCAGAATGCCATTGAACATGCTTTTGTGGTGCGCTCCGAAGGTCTGATCGATCTTTTCGATCTGCCGCAGGAGGTACGCCGTACGGAGTTTCAGAAGGCAGACTCACGCGCCAAGAAGCACGTCCCCGCGGAGGGCGCCGACAAAGAGTTCATGCTCAAGCTGCTTGAAGAGTCCGGCTGGAATATGGCCGAGGTGGGAAGGCGCCTTGGGATCAACCGCTCCTCGGTTCTCAGGCGGCTTCGAAACCTCGGGATCTCCACACGCCCGCCACGCACAAAAACCTGAGGAAACACAATGCCGCAAGCTGCTGCAAAGGGAACCGCCCGCTCTCTTTCGCTGACCGCTCTGCGCTTTTGGTCCGCAGTGCTCCTTCTTGCGGTCGTTTTTTTCTCCGACGCTGCAAGAGCAGCTTGGCCCACATACCGTCATGACGGCCTTCGAAGCGGCGTAACACGCGAATCGGTCAAGCTTCCTCTCAAGTTGCTTTGGCAACATTCGGCTTTACACGCACCTCGAAGCGCCTTTCCACCGCCGGCCCGCCAGGACTTCTGGCACAATCACTACGGGCTGAGAGGGGCCGTGGACTTCGACCGGGCCTATCACCCTGTTACCGCCGGAAAAAGAGTCTGGTACGGGAGTTCTGCAGACGACCGCGTTGTATGCCTTGATTCCTCCACAGG
>CAZGYL010000803.1:0-2425 GCA_964529985.1 uncultured Planctomycetia bacterium
TACGGATAGGCCCTTTTCCGTCCATCCCAAGCGCCCATTGAACCACGTCGAATGCGTGTACAGCGTTGCTTGTAAGATTTCCGCCCCCGAAATCCACACAGAAATGCCACGGCACCACAAAGCGCGGCTGCCCGTAATGGTGAAAGCGACCGTTGAAAGGCCGCCACGGGGCGGGACCGAGCCATAGGTCCCAGTCAAGTCCTTCGGGCACGGGCTCTGGCGGCAGGTTGACGTCGATGCTTGTGCCCGGGAAAGCTACATAAACGGTTTTGAGCTTCCCGAGCACGCCTTTTTGTACACACCGGCATGCGAACCGGAAAACAGGATCCGAGCGTTGCTGCAGGCCGACTTGGAATACCGCATTGTACCTGCGCGTGACCTGAACCATGGTCAGGGCTTCGTTGATCGTAAGCGACATGGGCTTCTCGCAGTAAACGTCTTTGCCGGCCTTAACAGCAAGACAGCCCGCAGGGACATGCCACCTGTCGCCTGTGGCAATGAAGACGGCATCAATATCGTCGCGCTGGAGAAGATCGCGCAGGTCACGGTACGCTTTAAGGCCGCGGTAGGATTTACCGAAGCGCTCGCGGTAAATCCGTTTGACCGCGGCCAGGGCGTGTTCCCTCCGCCAGGAGTCTACGTCGCAGATCGCGCATACCTGCGTATCTTCATACTGAGCCGACCGAAGTAGGTGACCGGAGCCCATCATGCCGATTCCTATGAATCCCAGCGCGATCCTTTCACTCGGTGCGACAGCATGCCCTTTGCCTACTGCAGAAGCGGGGAGAACCCGTGGAAAAGCCGCTGCTCCCGCAAGAGCGCCTGCAAGAACCGAACGCCGTGTAGGCCGGTGTTTATTCATCTCTGTCATCTTGATCCTCGTTGACGAAGTCTTGCAGCAAGAAGCTCAGTGCCGATTAGAGAAGATTTTACGAAATAGGGCTTCAGAGCGCCAGAGGCGCCGCATAAAGGTGCGCCGGAATTTATGCTGATCTTTCACTTTCGGTCGAGGACGGCCTTTACCCTCAAGCCGTCCCACTTGAAAGTAAGGCCGAAGGAAGCCCTGCAAAAACGCTTGAAAGGTCCGGTGAGATCTGAGGGAAATTTAGGGCGGGCCGGGTGCCCAAGGAGAGTCGACTCCATGGTGCTCCATTTCTCATTCCATCTGTACTTACCTCCGGCAGGGCAGACAAGTCTCACCTTCCATAGCTTTTCATAGAGGCCCAATGGGTTCTTGTCCGGGAAATTCGTCTTAAGGAAATTGAGAATCGGAAGGTTGGACCAGGCGGCTCTCTGCAGGCGCTTGCGATAGGGGTCATCTGCAACGGCGTCGATTATCTGAAAGGCCCGTGCATCAAGGCGAAGCGCCGCACTTTCACCGGGCCACGCTTCGGAGCTCTTCGGCTGCTTTGCACCTTTTTCCCCCACGCGATCGAAAGCCCGCTTGATGAGATCTTCGCGGAAGGACACCGTGAGGTACTTTCCTGTAATCCCGTAATAAATCGCGATCTTCTCCAACCCAGCCGGAACAAATTCTTTTTGAGAGGGCCGTATCCGAACGTATTTGTGGTTCTTGTAGCTTACGGTTTCCCAGGCCACCGTTCCGGGAGCCGTGTTTTGTATAT
The DNA here is from genome assembly GCA_964529985.1 of uncultured Planctomycetia bacterium. Classification (GTDB taxonomy): domain Bacteria; phylum Planctomycetota; class UBA8108; order UBA8890; family UBA8898; genus CAZGYL01. The sequence continues at coordinate 1,626 of CAZGYL010000803.1, forward strand.
ATGCTCGAAGCCCGGCCAGGAAAATAGCTGCGTTGATCGGATTCCTGAGCTCAAGCGCCACCGCGACGGGTGCCCTGTAGATATTGGCATCGAGGAAGCGGTCTACGTTCTCAGCCCGAACGAGCTGTTCCCAGAAGGGGTCATCTTCAAGGTAGACGGCGACCGACGAGCCGATCCAGCCCAAAGGGTCTTCGGCAAGTGGCGGGGCAATGAGGCTGAAAGTGGCTGAAAAATTACCCAGAGGGCCTTTCTTAGGTTCCACCGCCGCAACAAAGTGAAGAACGGTGCCCGGGTGCGGGTCACCTGCTTGAGGCGAAAGGGTTGCGTTGCCGATCCACCTTCGCAGGTCACGGTACTGCGTGAGCTGAATAAGCGGCGTTACGATAAGGTCAAGAACCACTCGGTGCTTCCGAATGCCGAATCTGACAGCAATCGGGTCGAAATAACCGCTCCAGTACGCTTGATAACGGTCGAGCCACCGTCTGTATGCTCGGGCTTCGGCCTTCGTGACCTGGTTGAGATCAAGTTCGGAAATCGGCGTCATGAAACGCAGCGTCCCGTAAGTTTCGGACAGAACGCCGTTTCTTGTCAGTAACACCCGCCCCATGTCCGGCACGTATCGGACGGGTTTGAGCTCACGCTCCCTGACTTTGCCGCTTGCAAGTTCCTTAATATGTGCGGCCGTAAGCTCGGCAAGCACCGCTGCGGCCTGGACCCGCCGCGCGCAGCCTATTCGGAACCGCGCCGAACAAATCCGCCGGACCGCGGCGTCTGTAAGCACGAGCAGAGCGGTTTCCTCC
>CAZGYL010000804.1:0-2423 GCA_964529985.1 uncultured Planctomycetia bacterium
CCCTTCCTCAGCGAAACGTAACGTGCCGGCAGGTAAGCGAAATGGTTGTTTTGCACGCAGAAAGGAATCCACCGGCCTCCCAGAAAAACCTCCGCCCACACGTGAGTACCACGCCAAGTCCGGTTTTTCAGAATCACGCCTTTTACAATTCTTGCAGGGATGCCGCTGTGCCGAAGCAACGCCACAAAAAGCCTTGCCCGTCCTCCACATGAGGCTTCTCCCAGCCTCAAACACGTGAGCGCATCGGTTGTGCCTGAGAACGGAGCCTTTTTGATCCGCGTGCGGCAATGGTTATAAACACTGCGCAGGATTTGGAGAGGATCCTCCGGGTTTTCGATTCCTTCAAGAAGTTTTTTCTGCAGTTTATTCACTTCAGGGCTCTCGGACTGAATCAGATCGGAAGGCAGAAGATACCGAGCCACCGAAGGTGGATACCTCTCGGGCCGCAACCCCGCTTCAGGCAACCTGTAGTTCAAGCCTCTGGTATTGATCGTGCAAGAATAAAGCACCGTATGCCGGCCGGGTTTGGCGCGGAATCTCCAAGAGCCCCACCTGTTGGGCCCCTGCCTCAAAGTTGAAAATGGGACCTCCGCGGGCTGGAAGGTCTCCTCCGCGATGCTTTGACGCTCTGTATGACCGGGTAAAGCGATTTTGATTTCAGCAGGCCTGTGGAGCGTTTCAAAGGCCGCAGCGATCGTCAGACGGTAGCTTACCTCCGGAAGCACAGGAAGAGGGCTGTGGCCGCGCAAGTGAAGCCGCAATGTTGCAGCAAGCATCCAAGCTGCAAGTAAAGACAAAACTATCAGTTTTTCGCGCAGGCGCATCCTGACTTTTCCTGTTGCTCCGGTGGACCATCACTCCGAACACTTTTTCCAGTTTACACGCAGTTCAAGTGAGGCAGAAGAATCACCCCTCTCAGTCGCCCGAAAAAGCATTCTTCGTTCTTCTCGTTCTCATTGTCCTCTCATGGTATGGACGACATCTTTGCATTGCGGCATTCCGCGGCGCGTCACTTGGAAACACTGAAGCGTAATGCTGAAAGCTTTTTCGAGTGGCGGACCAGGACATGAAGTCGCACGGTCTCGGATGAGCTCTCGGGGCGCGAAACCGGATAATTTCCCCGCTGTCTGAAAGGTTCCGGGGAAACAAGTGCGTGCGGAAACAGGGGAATTCGGGGATAGATAAAAAATTGGCGCGCCCACCAGGATTCGAACCTGGAACCCTCGGCTCCGTAGGCCGATACTCTATCCAGTTGAGCTATGGGCGCTTAAAGAACCGTACTACGTATGATACGCAGGACGGCACCCTTCCGCAAGCTTATTTGCGTCCCCCCGCGGACGGCCCTTGCCGGGCTACCTCACCACCATGAAGTACCGCACTGAGCGGGTCGAGTCGCCTCCGTGTTCCTGGTAGTAATCAAATCCCAACCAGTCCTCCCCGGGCTCCTCGGCCCGAAACACCCACACGCACTTCAGGCCCTCCTGGGTCTGCTCTTCCAGACGGTCCACCACGCTGAGCGACCGGGGATCATAGTAGCTCAGAGTCCAACAGCCCTCTCCGTCCTCCTCGGCCAGCATGACTTTGAAGTAAAGCCCGGTTCCCGCCTGGAACGTCCCTCCGTTTTCGATCTCAGTAAGCGTGAAATCTGTGCGGATCTCCCAGCTCGCACTCTCGGTCCGTCCGCTGCAGCCGCCGAGCAGCACAAGGAACGCCGTTAGTCCTGCGTAGCGCATGCTGCACCTCCCGCCTCCAGTTTATGGGAAGCGCAGCGCAGCGGCCAGCAAAATTCCCCCAGCCCGAACCCTCAGAAGCTCAGAAGCGGATCTCAGCGCCGGCTACAGCCCACCACGTGTCGTCCGTCCAGCCTTGCCACCCCCACTGGTAGGTCAGTTCGCCGCGCAGGGCCAGGTGATCGCCCAGCAGAATCGGAAGTCCGGCGGTGAAAAGGCCGTGGGAGAACTCTATATCGTCGTTAAAATACTTTCCGTTCAGAACGGCCGTAGCCCGCACGTAAGGCTCAATAAATTCATAGCGGAAGCGTTTTCCCAGAGTGAACTCCCAAAGGCCTCCCCTTCCTTCGTCAAAATCGTAATAGCCGTAAATCGAGGCATCGATGTGCCACTGTTGTGAAATTCCGGCAAAAATTTCTTGTGTATCGTCGAAATCGCGATGCGGATACCCATAGTAGGTATAGCCGGCCTCAAGCACAGCGTCCGCTGAAACGGGAATCGAGTAGGAAACAGTGCCGTCGATTTCGTTAGCCTCGTCCGGCCCGAAATCGTAGTTCGTAAAGCCTGAAACTTTTATCCCTTGGTACCACAGGGCCGCCCGGGCCTGAAGCACATCGTTCCGGGAAAATCTCACCCCCCGAAAGTAATAGCGGCGCGACCACCACACCGCGGCTTTCCCCCCGAAGCGTCCTG
>CAZGYL010000805.1:0-2422 GCA_964529985.1 uncultured Planctomycetia bacterium
CTAATGCGGGCATCGAGGGGCGAAAGGGTGTCTACGAATTACGCACGGTCATATAAGCCGAATGAGCGCTCTCGGCCCCGTTCATTCCCACCCGGAAGAGAGGTTCAGGCTGTTTCAGGACCCGCTGTCGCGTAAATCAGGCCGGGTCTGCCGCGATCCACCAATGTGCCGCGATACATGCGGATAAAGGGCCGTTGTACGGTAAGCCCGTAGGATTCGGCAAGCAGCCTCGCTGCGGGTTCAACAAGAGGGACATCCATAAAGACGTCCCTGCCCGAAAGCACTCCGAAAACGGTTCGAAGGAGGCTTTCCGCTGCGGCCGGACTACATGCTACAAGAGGTCCGATCTGAAAAGCGCGCTCACCCGGCCGGGCCATTACATACCCGGTGAGCTGCCCTGAGCTTTCCCTTTCGACAAAGCAAAACCCCCCGCCTTGCCTGTAGAGGAGCCTGAGCATCGCCGTTCGATCCGCCCCGAAAACAGGGGCGTCGAACGCTGCTGCAAAAAGCAGGTCCTCAGGTGACATCGGGCGGCTCGGTCCGGTGACCTCAGGCGCTTTCCCTTCATAACGCAGGAGCTCGTATTCGGTTGTGAATTCAAGCCGATCGTAGACCTTCTTACCCAGAGGAGTCGCATCGAGCCGGACCGCGCAGAGGCCTCGGGAATCGCTGAGCCGTATTGCATGTTCAATCAAGGCCGTGCCTATTCCCCGCCTCCTGTAAGCCGGCAAGACAAGGATCATGCCCACCCAAGCGAACCACCCGCCGTAAGGGCAAACCGTGCCCGTTGCAACCGGCTTTCCGTCCACCTCGCCTACGAAGCAGCCCTCCGGAGAATAAGCAAGCAAGCGCCGCCAATCCTCTTCGGTTTGATTCCAACCGGCTATGCGCTTAAGCTTCATGCCCAAGGGAATATCCTTTTCCTGCATCGGCCGAAGCACAAGCGCCATGGCGTTCCTACTGCTTCTTCTTAAGCGCTGAAAGGACCCTTTCAATCTGCCCGCGATCAGCAGCGTCGTGCCCGATAAGGAGCATACGGTACTTCTGCGCGAGGAGTTCATCCAAATTCTCCGGATTTGCAAAACCGATAAGGGGAACTCCGTGCCGATCGCAGGCTTCTTTCACACGCGCCAAAGCCTGTTTCACTTCAGGGTGATCCATTTCCCCGGGATGCCCGCAGCTGAAGCTGAAGTCGTAAGGGCCGAAAATGACGGCCCCGACCCCTTTCACACTCAAAATATCATCGGCGTTTTTAACCCCTTCCCGGTCTTCGATCATGATGATCGCAAGCAAATCCCCCTTGGGATTCAAAGGCCAGAGGTCGGCCCGCTCAACGTACTCGTTCATTGTGAGCCCCCACAGGTAGGCGGCAAGCCACGGAGAAGCTCCGCGCGTTCCCTGCGGCCCCGGAGCGCCGGGCCTCTGCGGATAACGGCAGGCTTTGATCACGCTTTCTGCCTCTTTGCGGTTCCTGACGTGCGGGACAACGACTCCGTGCACCCCGAGATCCAAAACCTGCTTGATCATGGGTTGCTTCTGGTGGCCCCCCTCAGCCGGAATCCGAACGAAAACAGCCATGTTGGGCTGAAGGTTTCCCTTAATGAGGACCTCGCGCTTGGAATTGAGGGCGAGCAGGAAATTCCGCAGCGCCGTGACATCGTAAGGCTGGTGCTCCATGTCGATAAGAATGAAGTCGATCATGGGCTCGGTAAGGCATTCCTCCGGCCCGGGAAATCCGTTCCTCTCAACGAGCCCTATCGCATTGGACGGGTGCAGAGCGCTTACCCATATCCCGGTGACAAGCAAGTTGCGCTCCAGTTTCGCAACGACCTTATTCAAATGCACATAAGGCTTATCCGCAGCCTGTCCCCCGGCGGCTGCAAACACAAGAAGCAGCAAAAAACATACAGCTTTTCTCATTTCACGACCTCCGGATCTTTACACATGCCTCACTTGAGTTTGTTTTCAAACCACACCGGGCCGCCCCATTTTCCGGTGACGATCACATCAAGATCGCCGTCACCGTCAAGATCCACAACCGGCAGGTTCAATCCCGAACCAATGCCCTCATTGTACGATATCACGTGCTTGATCCAGCGGGGCGATCCGCCTCGGACCAACTCATACCACCAGACGCCCAGCGGCTCGAAAGCACCGGGATCGGCCCCGTTATGGGCCATGAATCTTTTTCCCGTCACCAAGTCAAGGTCTCCGTCGGCATCCAGGTCCGCAAGCGTAATGCTGTGTGCCTGACTCCAACTTGAATCAATCACATGGCGCTTCCAGACCGCACCCTTCGGACCCTTGCGCTGCTCGTACCAGAAAATCCCCCGGTTGTGAGCCGAGCTCGTAATTATGTCGTTCAAGCCGTCGGCGTTCACGTCGTAAACCCAAATCTGGGGCGTATGATCCACGGTGCCTA
>CAZGYL010000806.1:0-2414 GCA_964529985.1 uncultured Planctomycetia bacterium
AAGGAGGAAGCCGAACTTGGCCCGAGCCTCTTCGGGGCCGATGTCAATCGCCTTGAAAACAGCCTCCTGCACGTCGCGGCGGTGTATACGAATGCTGCCGCCCCCGAGCTCAACTCCGTTTACCACAATGTCGTACGCCCGGGCCCGGACCCGGCCCGGATCCGTGCTCAAGAACTGGAAGTCCTCTTCCCGCGGGGAGGTGAAAGGGTGGTGAACGGCTGTCCAGCGGCCTTCCTCCTCGTCCCATTCAAGAAGCGGGAAGTCTACAATCCAGGTGCAGGCGAACTCGTCCTCGGAAGCAAGCCCCAGTTCCCTTGCAAGCGAAACCCGCAGATAGCCTCCTGCTTGGCGGGTCGCTTGATCGGAAGGCCCCGCCGCCACGACTATGAGATCGCCGGCCCGGGCGCCGAGCTTCTGCAGGAGCTTCCCTCCCTTGGCTCCGCTGAATGCTTTAGCTCCGGGTCCGGTGAATCCGTCTTCCACTCTTCGCAGCCACAAGGTGCCCGCAGCTCCCAGCTCTCTTGCATTCTTGCAGAGTTCTTCAATCCGCGCTCGCTTCAGGGCGCCTTTTTCAGGTACGCTCAGTGCGATAACAGCTCCGGTTGCTGCAGCTTCCCTGAGAAAAGGGATCGGGCTGTCGCTCACAAGCTCTCCTATGTCAACCAGCGGCACGTCGAACCTCAAGTCAGGGCGGTCCGTGCCGTAACGCTTGATCGCTTCCTCATAACTCATTACCGGGATAGGTTGGGGGAGGGTGACGTTGCGGATTTCTTTGAAGATGAGCGCGAAGAAACCGTCGATCAGGCGCCGGATGTCTTCTTCCGTCACGAACGACATCTCGATGTCGATCTGTGTGAATTCCGGCTGGCGGTCCGCACGCAGGTCTTCATCGCGGAAACAGCGTACGATTTGAAAGTACCGCTCGAAACCGGCGACCATGTACAGCTGTTTGAAAAGCTGCGGCGACTGGGGCAATGCATAAAAGCGTCCGGGTGCAAGCCGGCAAGGAACGAGGAAATCCCTTGCCCCTTCAGGGGTGCTCTTTGTGAGGAACGGGGTTTCGATCTCAAGAAATCCCTGTTCGTCCAGATAGCGCCTGCACAGCTGGCTGACCCGGTGCCGCACCATGATATTGCGCTGCATGCGGGGGCGCCGCAGATCCAAGTAGCGAAACCTAAGCCGGATGTCCTCACCCGGATCCTCCTCCCTGCGCGTCTCTGAGATATCGAAAGGAGGCACTTCCGAAGGGTTAAGCACCGTAAGCTTGGTGGCCGAAACCTCCACCTCTCCAGAGGCCATAGCCGGGTTTTCAGCCCCCGGAGGCCTGCGCTCCACAGTACCCTCCACAGCGAGCACGTACTCCGGGCGGATTTTCTGAGCCGTCTGCCGTACCTTCGGCTCGCGGAAAACCACCTGCACCAAGCCGCTGCGGTCCCGCAGGTTGGCGAAGACAACGCCGCCGTGGTCCCGAACAGACTCAACCCAGCCGTTCAGTCTCACCTGCTCCCCGACGTGGGAGGGCCTTAGATCACCGCAGAAGTGGGTGCGCTGTAACTCAGGCCGCATGTTCACTAAGCCTCCGAATCATACCTCTGGTTTTCGAACGCTTCAGTTCCGGCGAGGCTCGGTTTCGGCACTATGGGGATCGGGACAAGCCGGTACCGGACTTTTGCATTGCAGTGCAAAATCCGAAAAATCCTACTCTACCTGCTGCCTGCGCCCGGTGCAAACCGTCTTGATCGATCCTACATGACGCGCTCCAAGCTGTCTCCGTACCGCCTGAGGTAGCCCTTGAGCTCAAGGGAGGTCAGAAGAGCAAGAACATGGCCCAAGGGCATTCCACTTGCGTGTGCCGCTTCCTGAGGCGCAACAGGTCCGAGAGGCAGAGCTCCGAGTAAGCGCGCTTCTTCTGCGCTCAAAGGACCTTTATCCCGCTCGCAGCTCTCAACAAGCGGCCTCAGCCCGTCTCTCGGGAGGATCACTGCAAGGTCTTCGAGGACTTGCCCCGGCTCGCAGACAAGTGTGGCGCCGTCTCTGAGCAGGGCATGCACACCTTCCGAACCCGGCGCGTCTACTTGGCCCGGGACCGCGAAGACCAGTCGCCCTTGTTCGGCTGCAAAGGCTGCGGTTATAAGCGCTCCGCTGCGCTTGCCCGCTTCAATCACAACAACTCCAAGGGAAAGCCCTGCAATGATTCTGTTTCTTCTGGGGAAGTGCCGCGGGTGCGGAGGGGTTGTAAGCGGGAATTCAGAGACCACAGCGCCCCGGGAAGCGATCGCCCGGGCAAGTTTGCGGTGCTCAGGCGGATAGAGCTTGGAAAGTCCGCTGCCCAGAACCGCAACCGTCCTCCCGCCTGCACGAAGTGCTTCAGCGTGAGCCACAGCGTCAATGCCGCGGGCAAGTCCGCTTACAAC
>CAZGYL010000807.1:0-2412 GCA_964529985.1 uncultured Planctomycetia bacterium
GGGCTTTGCTGAAGCGGAACTGGCAGGCCGCGCTCGATCTGCTTGTGGGCGTGAGCTCGGGAGGGGAACCTGAAGAGATCCGCAGAGCGCGGGAGGCTTTTCGCTCCGGTGATTGGCAGGAGGCTCTCAGGCTTTTCGGCCGTAAGTGCCGGCTTGAACGACAGTTGGTCAAGCGCCTTGTTGCAAGCAAGGGGTCGGCCGAAAAAGCGGTAAAGGCCATACCAAAGCCTTTGCGCCGTCTTCTCCTCTCGGCCTACCAGTCTTACTTTTTCAACCTCGCTCTGGCAGTGAGGCTCAAGCGCCGCGCTTTCGATACCCTTTGGGAAGGGGACATTGCGGTGAAGCACGAGACCGGAGGCCTCTTCCGGGTTGAGGATCCGGCCGCTGAGGCGCCCAGGCTTAAGGCTTTTGAGATCAGCCCCACCGGCCCTGTTTTCGGCTGGGCTATGATGGAGGCTTCGGGTGCGGAAGGAGAGCTTGAAAGACGGCTTCTTGAGGAAGAAGAGGTTCACTTGGAGGATTTTCGCAACCTCTTCCCCGGCTTGAAGTTAAAGGGGACCCGGAGGTCGTTTCGCGCAAAAGCCCACCAGCTGCAGTGGGCCCTTTCGGAGGATCGGCTTTTTGTTTCGTTCCGCCTGCAGAGCGGGGTGTACGCCACAAGCTTGCTGAGGGAGATTATGCAGGGCGGCGGAAAAACACCATAACAAACTTGAAAATGCCACTGAAGTGGGTGCACGATGGTATGGCTCTGCTCGACTCAGGTCAGAGGGACGGCGGCGTTTGGTTCACCAGAGGTTGTCGGTAAGTCAACCGGGACAAACTCAACATGGCTCTTACACCGATATGGAGTTCCAAGACATGGAGACCGAACACCTCATTGCCCTTCTAAGAGAACTTCGGGATACCAAGTATTACGTTGCCTCCTGCGCGCTTAAGCGCTCGTACTTGTCGTTTCGCTGCGGCGCGGACGGCGAAGCGGGTTTGATACGAGCCGGCGCTTTGCAGGAATTGCGACAAGTTTTTGCTCTGGAGGAATGGATCGGCCGGCTCGGCGGCGTACCCGAGGCGGTCCGCAAGAATCGGGAAGGGGAGGAAGTTCAAGAGCGATACCGGCTTCTGCACTTGGTGAAACGCAATCTGCCTCCTCCCAACGGTTCGCGCGTAGTTGAAGGCCTGCGCGCGTTTCTCCTGCAGTTGGCCGAAGAAGAAAAAAGGCGCATTGAAGAACTGAAAGCCGAAGCACTGAACGGTTAGGCCGGCGCCGCCGGGTCGGTTCAGAACGACTCCCAGTGGAGCATATCTTCAAGCAGGCGTTTTGCGGGGCGCAGGTTGGTTTCTTCAGCTCCATACCCGATGGCCACGAGCGCAAGCAATCGGTGGTGCCCACGCGCCCTAAGCAAGCGGGCTATTTGCTTCTCATAAGGCATATCAAGGGCGGGAATCCAACAAGAGCCCAATCCCTTTGCAGTTGCAGCAATGAGGATGCTCTGCACTGCTGCAGCCCCTCCCTCCACAAAATGCTCGCTTTGGCGGCAGAAGACTGCGACCGCAGCAGGTGCGTTTCCCAGGAAAGGAGCATTCGGTATGTGACTTGCCAGCTCCTCAAGGGTCTGGCGACGCGTTATAACCACGAATTCCCAGGGCTGGGTGTTGTCCGCACTGGGAGCGTATCTGGCGGCGTCCAGAATTTCCTCTATGACCGCCCGGCTTACCGGGTCAGGGAGGAACCTCCGCACGCTCCTGCGTTTTTTCAGGGCCTCAAACGCATCCATTGTGGATCGCGCGGGAGCGCCGCGGAGCCTTTCCGCCCCGCGGCGCCCTCACTGCGCCTCTTGGAGCGCTTTGACGGCCGGCAGCTCCTTGCCGGCCAAAAGATCCAGCGAGGCGCCCCCGCCTGTTGAAACATGGGTCACCTTTTCGGCAAGACCCGCTCTTTCGATGGCAAGAGCCGAGTCGCCGCCGCCTACGATCGTGACCGCTCCTTTTTCCGTTGCACGGGCAAGAGCCTGCGCTACCGCGTTGGTCCCCTCGTCAAACGGCTTTATCTCAAAGAGGCCCATCGGGCCGTTCCAGACGACAAGCTCGGCTTCCTCTGCTATTTGAGAATACAGGCGCTGGGTTTCAGGACCAATATCAAGCCCTTCCCAATCCCCGGGTATTCCGTCCCGCGGCACAACCTTGGTGCTGACACCTTCCTTAGCCTCGGGAGCGACCACGCAATCCATGGGCAGATAGAACTTCAAGCCCGGCCGCTCCTTAACCTCTCCGAGGATTTGGGCGGCTACTTCGACCTTCTCCTCTTCAAGAAGACTGTTTCCGATCTCAAGGCCCATTGCCTTGAAAAAGGTATACGCCATGCCGCCGCCTATAAGGAGGGTGTCTACGAGCTGAAGCAGGTTCCGGATCACGTCG
>CAZGYL010000808.1:0-2409 GCA_964529985.1 uncultured Planctomycetia bacterium
ATGCGGCAAATATGGCCCAGCTAGGGTCACTCCAAAACCAGAGAACGGTAATATAGCAATACCTTTCTAAGAAGCAATCCTTTGCTACCTGCTCAAGAGTACTCTCTCGAAAGACAATGGTCCGCATCGAAGGTGGTGGTTTCCAGTCTTTGCACTCGAACATCATACCGCCTTTGCTACACGAAGTATAGCCATCGTAAATCCTGCAAATAAGACCAAAGCGGCCCCAATAACAGACGCGGCAGGTTAGGGACCGACCTCGAAGGCAAACCCGCCTTTCGTAGCTGTTTGGATTTCTCGGAATGGTAAGCGAATACATGCAGACTCCAGCGTTCTCTTCCGCGGTCTCAAACTCTGCGAGGTATACAAAAGGTGACTCTGCCTGAGGCTGAGGCTCAGGCTCTGTCTGCGTTTGAGGTGTATCTTCGCTTTCGGGTGGAACATAAACATCCCCCCTTAGCTGAAGGAGCAAGGTCGCTGTGCCTAATATCCTCAACAGGAGTCGGCCTAGAAGCCTCCCCACTCCGGAAAAGGCCCCACCAGGGATTCGAGGTTGCGGAGGGACCTTTGGAATAGTTTGGCGGGGAAGCGGCAACACCCTCGAATTCGATAGGGGGGAAACATCCCACAAGCTCCTTCCTATTCCAGCATCGTATTGCGTGCTATGGTAATCATAAATGGCTGTTTCGAGGTTATTGTCAACCGCCGTTTCGCGGTCGAGGAGGGCACCGGTAAAAAGAATATCCTGACGGACCGCAGTTGTGTTGTTTAGGGCCTGTTCTTGGATAAGGGCGCCGTAGGGATTGTAATCGTAGGCCATGCGCAGGCGCGCTGTGCCGGTGGGAGAGAGATCTGCCAGGTTGCGCACCGTGCCGAGGGAATCTACAAGCGGCCAGTACTGCTCTGTCCCTGAGAAGATCTCGGTTACAACGTGGTCTATGCCCGGGCCGTTTATGTATTCCCGCGTCTCTGAAGAGCTGTTCTCTTCTACAACCTCAAGCACCACCCGGTTTCCATCGTAAAAGAAGTAATGCTTCTGGGAGCCGTCCTCACTTTGCTTAAGCACCCTTCGGCCTAAAGCGTCGTAGTAATACAGCCACCTGTCTCCGCCGCCCTGAGATCCGGGATCGTAAAACACAAGGCGGTTCAGGGTGTCGAAGGTGAAGTTCTGGTCGGTCCCGCTTGAGCGGTCTTTACAGGTCAGGTTGCCGTGATCGTCGTGGCTGAATCCGTCAAAGCCGGGCACCGCACCTGTGAGCTCGTTCGCGCTGTTGTAGGAATAGTCGACCTGGGAGCCGTTCTCAGTGCGCTTATCCCAGTTGTTCGCCTTGTCGTAGTCGTAATCGATATCGGTCGTGCCCTTTGTCGCATTTGAAAGCCTGCCGAGGGCGTCGTACAAGTAGTGCCAGGAGGAGTCCCCGTTTCGCTGGAAGGCCACCCGAGAAAAGACCGGGCTCTGTACGCTCCTACCGTCGCCCCAGGTTTCACTGTAGCTTGTAAGCAGGGCCTGGGTGTGGTCCTTGTACTCAATAAGAGTCGGGCGCCTGAGGTGGTCGTAGGTAAGAGTTTTTGTGGTCTTCAAGGCGCCTCCTGAAAGATCACGAAGCTCAAGCTCTCTAAGCCTGCCACCCGGGCCTGCATACTTAAATCCACACAGGGAGATCAAGCCTGTTTTAATCGAAACCAACCTGTCGTTCGTATCGTAACCGAACGAAAGAGGCCTGGTCAAGCTGGGATCAAGCGAGCTTGCGTTTGTATAGGTCAGGCTCCGCCTTCTTCCTCCCTGATCCCAGCCTGAGGCCTCGGGATCAGTGCTTGAGCCTGTCTGGATCACAAACTCAGCAGTACTGCCGAACTTCTTCTGGGTTTCTTTAACAAGGAAGACAGCATTGTACTCCCGCGTTACCAAGGTATCGGGGCTACTTGAACCGGAAAGCCTACTTGAGGCCTGGGTCAGGCGGCCCTGGTAGTCGTAAGCGAAGTTGGCAAACTGCTCGCAGCCAGCTTGGGCTAGGCGGACCTGGCGTTGCATGAGCCGTCCTTTCAGATCGTAGTAGAAATTGAGCTCGTTTTGGGTTTGACCCACCGAGCCCAGATCCGCAGCACTCAGCCACCCTGCTGCGTTGTAAGAAAAGTGCCGCACGAGGGACGTTTCTGCATCCCTCCAAACAGTGACCTTCTCCGGCTTGTCAAAGACATCATGCAGCTCGGTCAACACCTGCCGGCTTTCACCGTCCGTGCTTGTTACGGTGCGCGAATCGTCGCTGTAATCTACCGACCTTGTGATGTTAAGTCCGTCTTGGTCGTAGACAGCTTGGGTAAGCCTTCCAAGCCCGTCGTAGCTGAAGGTATTTACCACAAGAACGGTCTCGGTGCCGTCTGCGGCCATTGTGCTTACCTTGTTTACAT
>CAZGYL010000809.1:0-2407 GCA_964529985.1 uncultured Planctomycetia bacterium
GCTGCCCAGAAGGATCATAAGCGCGTCGGCCAGAACATACAGAATGCAGCCGACAAAAATGGCAAGCACAACCCTGAAGGGATAGGTGGGACCCGGTTGGAATCTAAGGCCCAGCAGGTTCATAAATACGCGGACCCTTTTTCCCACTGCATCCATAGTATCGCCCAGAGTAGGTTTCTTGGGGCGCGTGCGGCTCCGGGAGGATGAAGCTTTTTCGGCTTCTTTCTCAAAAACCTTCTTGGGATCCAAGGGGATGCGCAGCACCATACCTGGCTTGAGCGATTGGGGGGTAACACCGTTTTCCTTGGCGATTACGCGCCACGTGCCCCGGCCTGTTCCGTAGAAGTGCTCTGCAATCGAAAAAAGGGTATCACCCTTTTTCACCCTGTAGGTCTTGTAAGCCGGCGTCACCTTTGCAGCAAGCGGCGCGCTCACCGGCAGCGGGGCGGGTACTGCGCCTGCCTGCACAACCAATATCAAAGATAGTGCTGCGGTCGGCATGATCCGGTCCTCACCGAAAAACGGGTCTCCGCCTCTGTTATCGGCCCAGGAGAGCGGTCGCTTGAGCTTTTCCGGAACCTTCCCCGCGCTGATCGACCCTCCTGCTCCTTGCGGAGGATCGGAGCGACCACTAAAGTGGTACGCTTCGGTTCTTGCCGGTGCGGGCCGCTCGGCCGGAGCCCGGCGGTGCTCTGACTCCTACGGATTTCTCTTCGGGAGACGCGGTTTAATGGATACGGAAAAGCTACTTGAAGGCCTCCACCCGCTTGAGGTGCGCCTCCTGCGGGCCATGTCCGAGGAAGGCACCGCGGGTGAAGGTGCGCTCATGAAGGACGCGGGTCTTCCTGAGGATAGGTTCCGCAGGGCCGTGGAGTGGCTTCTGACCAAAGGGGTTCTTGAAGTTGTGGACCGCAGGGTGCGGAGGCGGCTCCGCCTGACGCAGCTGGGGGAGTCCGTGGCCGCAGAAGGCCCCCCTGAGCTCAGACTCTTTCGGTTCGCCCGAGACGCAGGACCCTGCCGGGTGCCGGAGCTGTTGGAGAAGGCGCCGCTTGGAGACGAAGAGGCCCGCACTGCATTCGGCAAGTTGCGCAAGGAGGGAGCTCTTGTAATAGAGAGCGGGGTCGTGCGCGTCTCACCTCATGCTGATTTAAGCCGCTACGAGCGCATAAAAAAGCTTGCGGAATGGGTCGGAGCTGCAGGCGGGGTGGACCCCGATTCTCTTTCTCCGGAGGACCGAGCGCTTGCCGAAGGACTCGTTCACAAGCGTCACCCGGCAAAGGGTGTTTTTCGGGTCGAAGAGAAACAAATCCGAACTTTCCGTTTGACCGAGCTTGGGCGCCGTGTACGGAGGCTTGCAGCGGAAAAGGGGCTTACCGGTGAGGAGGTCTCCCGGCTTACGCCCGAAATGCTCCGCGACGGCTCCTGGAGGGGCAAAGTTTTCCGAAAATACAGCTTCGATCTTGCGCCGCCGCGCCCTGTCGTCGCTCGGAGGCATCCCTACCGCGAGTTTCTCGATTATCTCAAGTACAAACTTGTCGCCTTGGGATTCGAGGAGATGCGCGGCCCTCTTGTTGAGTGCGAATTCTGGAACATGGACGCACTCTTCATGCCTCAGTTTCACGCAGCGCGCGATATTCACGACGCCTATTTCGTGGCACGGCCGACCCACGCTTCGTGGTTGGATCCCGAGCTGGTGAGGCGGGTGGCCGCTGTGCACGAAAGCGGTGGTGACACGGGATCAAGAGGCTGGGGTTACAGCTTTGACGAAAAAAAGACGCGCAGGCTCGTCCTGCGCACTCAAGGCACGGCGCTTTCGGCACGCACGTGCGCCTCGAAGCCGAAAATACCGGGCAAGTATTTTGCTTTCGCTCGTTGTTTCCGCCCGGATACGGTCGACGCCACACATGCCTGCGATTTTTTTCAAGTTGAAGGAATCGTTTTGGGCGAACAGATGAACTTCTGCACCCTTTTGGGGCTTCTTGAACTTTTTGCAAAGGAGGTCGCCCGAGCTGAGGCGGTTAAGTTCGTGCCTGCGTACTTTCCTTTTACGGAGCCTTCGGTTGAAGCCCATATGAAACACCCGGCGCTGGGTTGGATCGAACTGGGCGGTGCGGGGATTTTCCGCCCCGAGGTGACCCGGCCCCTCGGGGTGGAAGTGCCGGTCCTGGCCTGGGGGCTCGGGATCGACCGCATGGCCATGGTGGCCTTGAAGATAAACGATATCAGGGAGCTTTTCAGCACGGACCTTGCGGCGATCCGCCGCAGGCGTCTGGAAATGGAATTCGCATAGAAGCGGTGAAGAGGAAGCGGCCGAGCAGAGGCGTTTCAGTTGCGTATTCAAAGCGGAGCGTTCCATGCCGACCATACGTTGCGGTGAAGATGATCTGCTGAGGCTGATCGGGAAAAA
>CAZGYL010000810.1:0-2400 GCA_964529985.1 uncultured Planctomycetia bacterium
TTTTCATAAGCGAGATCTTTCCCAACAGGGTGCGCGCCCGCGGCCAGGCTCTCGGGAGTTTTACGCACTGGTTCATGTGCGCTCTCGTTTCCTGGACTTTTCCCCTTATTGCGCAGCAGTCAGGAGGGCACGCATTTGCCTTTTATGCTTGTATGATGGTCCTTCAGCTCCTGTGGGTGATCTTTGTTATGCCTGAGACCAAGGGCGTCCCCCTGGAGAGGATTCAAAAAGAGCTGGGTATCGAGTGACCCGCCCGGAGCGGTCCGTTCACTCGGACTTCAACAGCTTCCGGACTTTCTTGAGCCGCCCCGCCACCCATTGAGCTTCTTTTTCGAGCTTCCATTTGCGGAAGAAAGCCTCAAGTCTGCGATACCTTTCTATCGAGTCGAATCCGCGGTTCCAGGCGAGCTTCCTCAGACAAAGGCCGCAGAGGTGAAGCGGGCGGGCGTCGGCCTCCGCCAAACTGTTCGATCCGTTCATGAGGCATGGGTGATCGACGCAATGACGCATGCCGAGCATGTGGCATGTTTCGTGGGTGAGGACTTTCAGGACACGCTCCAGGATAACCGGGGAATGGGGCTCGGGGTCCGGCTCTCCCCAGAAAGAAGGAAAGTAGCGGGCGAGCGAGTAGATTCCGACTCGATTTCGAATCGAAGCCTGGCCGAATACAAAGTTCCAGGACTCAGCGGGATAGCGATCTTCCATGGTCACGCCGAGGCACAAGAACCCGTCGTTCCCGAGGCACCGCGGCAGAATATCGCAAAGGAAAACACCGGTTCGATACTGCCGCCACCTCTTACCGCCGTACTTGCGCTCCCGCCAGCCGCTTTCAGGCAGCGCAACGGGCTCTTTGAGCACTACGGGAGCAGCAAAGAAGATCTCTGCGTATTCCTTGCCCCGCTCAAGAAGCCATTTCTTCTCGGCCGGGAATGAGCCTACAGGCTGCATAATGATGCGATTTCGGCCTTTTTGCGCACGCGGAGGCTTTGGGCGCGCGCCTCTCAGAGAGGAGTCGCAAGGTTTGAGTCCAAAGAGGCTGTTTGAGCCGTTCGATCACTTCTTGGGCCGGGACCGCCTTAGAATTAGATAAGCACGCACCAGGTTGAATTGATCGCCCCGGTCGGAGATATGCCAGAGCACCTTTCCGTCGCGGCTTATCCATTTGGTGGGGAAGGTGTGCATCCAGGCCGGGCGGTTGCGGCTTGCACCTTTCGGATCGGGCGTATACGTCCATTCCGGGAAATCGTTTCCGTAAGCTACGGTGTTCCAAGGGCCCCATGGTTTCGGAGCCTCGAAAATTCCCCACCTGCCGGAATCACCCTTGTGCCTGACGCAGAGGAGATAGCGCTTGAAAACAGGGTGGTACATGCATGTCACACCCCATTCGGTTCCGTTGGGATCGGTGAAAACGGGCCGCATCCGCTGGATATCTTTGGTCCAAAGAGCCCTGCCGTCGCCCCGCAGTCCTGCAAAGAATTCGTAGGCGTTGCGGTGGGCGATTTCTCCGCGCTTCACGCGGAAAAGTGCAAGGCCGTTTTTCCAGGGTTTTTCGCTGAAACCGTAAACGTAGCTGTCGGGGGCGCCGCTGTAGTCCCTGCCGTACTGCACAATGCCGGGAGAGGCGAAGGCTCCGCCCGGTTCCTTAAAAAGCTGTCCGAGATCGTGCCAGGTGAGGCCGAAATCGCGTGAGACCCACAAGTGGTTGTTCGTCCATACGTCCTGCTCATTAACGTAAAGATAAATTGCACCTTGAAGCGCCACAACTCCGCTTGAGGTCTTACCGCGGATGGGCTTCTGTTTGCTCAGAGGATCTACTCCGCCCCAGACATTACGCGCGCGCCAGGACGGAGGAATACCCTCGATTCTCGCTACTCCCAAGCTCGCCCGCCCGCGCGAATTGGTTCCCCCGAAGCCTCCGCCGTCACCCCAAGCAATATACAAGTTATCGTCGCCGGCCCACGTGGTCCCGAATTGATCGCTGCCCGGCGCAGCTTTAAGGAGGGTCCGCCGGTCGAAACGTATCCCTGCAAACATCTTACTCGGCGGATAGGGAGGTTTTTCGGATCGCGCGCCTTGCGCGAACAGCACTCCTGCAATCACTCCGTGTAGCGCTGCAAGCTTGATCACAGCGGATTTTCCTTTCTTAGGGTCCGGTTCTTCAGTCGTGTTCATTGTAGCTCAGACTCAGTCAGACATGGATACTTGGAGCCCAGGCCGTGCTGTAGGCGAGCTACGTGCGGTGAGTTTTCGAACAGCGCCCTTATTTATATGACCGTGCGTAATTCGTAGGCACCCATTCGCCCCTCGATGCCCGCATTAGCGGGCGCATCCCCCCCTTCCCCCGAAAGGGGGGGACGGGAGGGGACTCCCCACCGTTTGTCAAGGGTCTTACGAGGGTGC
>CAZGYL010000811.1:0-2396 GCA_964529985.1 uncultured Planctomycetia bacterium
CCCCTCCGTTCCGGTCTGACTCTCGGCTTTCAAGATAGGTTTGCCCGTAACATGCGGATCGGTGTCGTTGACACCGTCCTCAAGCCCTGCTTCCTTGCCGTGAAAAATAACAACGAAACGGTGTCCCTTGCCGGGTTTGATGGTCAACGGGACGCCCGCTACCTCAGGGATATTCTTTGAAAGCAGTTCGCAGAGCTCTGCATTGCGCTCTGTGGGTATGCGCCCGGCCCGCCTGTCGGTGACGATTCCGGACTCATCGATCGTGCAGAAATTGGCCCGGGCGGCTATGTCCCCCTCCTTAAGCTCCAGATCAAGGCCAAGGGCCTCGATAACCCCTCGTCCCACCTCCACCGTGGTGGGATCGTAACCAAAAAGCCCCAGGTGGCCGGGCCCGCTGCCCGGGGTCACTCCGGGCAGGACCGGAATCATAAGCCCCATCGCAGCCTGGGGTGCGAGGCGGTCCAGATTCGGCGTCCTGGCAAGCTCAAGCGCGGTCTTGGGCGTCTCAGGGCTTACAATGTCTCCCAAGCCGTCCAGGACCAAAAGCACGATCTTCCCTTCGCCTCCGACAACCAAACTTCTATAGATCCGCTCGTCGTTCATGTGGTCTCCTTCCCTCAAACGCACGCTTAGCACAAAAGGTCGCAACGGCAAACCAAATATGCTTCTTGTCCCTGGCGTCAGTCTCCCTCCTTGCCGGCCGTGATCTCCTCCACCAGCGCCTGAAGCCTCCGCCCGTACTCTACGTAGAGCCTGTATGCCTCCTGCGGGTCTTCGGCGTCTTTAGCCAAGTGAATCACAGCGGCCAAATGCGGTTCGATCGAAAAGCCGCCCGCATAGCCTCGGCCCAGCAGATCCGAGATTATCTGCTTGACGCAACCGAGGCCCTCGCCGGGAAAGCAAGCGACGTTTTTGCCGTCCTGTTTCTTGTAATCCTTGATATGTACGTAGACTATGTTGTCTCTGACACGCTGATAAAAATCCCACCCGTCTTGGTCATGCTCAACCGGGTTGCCCGTATCGAAAACAAGCTTCAAGCTCGGTGAGCCCACCTCGTGCAAAAGCTCAAGCGTCTGCTCGGGCCCTTGTCCCGCCCAACCATCGCAGTTTTCATGGACAAGGACCACTTCCCCGTCCTCAGCGATCTTAACCAATTCCTTCATGCGCCTGATGACTTCGTCCCTCCAAGTCGGCTCCGGCCATGGCTGATCTTTGTCGTTGGGCCAGCTCATACAGCGGATGAACCTGGTTCCGAAACGGCGCATCCGCGGAATGGCCCGCCTCAATTCATCCTTATCGAGGGAGAAATCTCCGGAAATCGGCCGTGCCCAATTAGCGAGTTGAGAAGCGAAACAAGAAACCTGAAGGCCTGCTTCACTTACAGCGGCGTACACCTTCTCAAAGGCGTCGTCAGGCAAGTCCGTAACATTGACGCCATCAACGGTTCGCAGTTCAATGTGCGTCCAGCCCAGTTCCTTGTGCGCCTCGACCTGACGCTCGATGGGCTTTCCGGCTTCATCGGCGATTCCTGAAAAGAACATCTTGCACCTCTCAAAACGTAAGAACCGCACCTGCTTACGGCCCAGTCAAACAGCAGGGAAGCCTCATTCTCAAAGAGGGCCTGCGTTTTTGCAAGTTGTGCAAGCAGAAACAACCCGCCCGGAGAAGAGGCTCGGGCGGCGGATCCAGCAGAAGGACTCCAGAGCCTCTGTCGCCCAAGCAGGTTGTCCAGTCGGGGGCGAGCCGCAACATGAATTAGAGTTCAGAATAACCCTGAAGCACTCTCCCTCGGCCCCGAGTCCGGTCGGGCCTTGACGCGGGGGGGCATCTTTTGGGAAGATAGGATGAGCGAGAAACGGGGCGTTCGGACGAGTGGACTCGAGCGAAACCTCGTTCGAGACGGCGAAAGCCGGTGTTACGTAGGTCTGGAACCAAGGTTCAGTGTGCTTTGGGTCTCATGTTGGAGTCGGCCGAGTTTAACTTCATATTCCATGAGGTTGTTCCGGCTCCGTTTTGTGAGGTCTGAAGGTGCACTGGGTGTGTCGGACGTCGGGAATGGGTCGATCCCGGCGTCGGGGTGTCGCGGGCGACCAGGAGTTAGATTGCCGGCGTGGGCGGCATGGAATACACGTGGGCTGCTGGGACGCTTACTCGGTGTGTCGTCTTGAGCAACCAGGAGGACATACCTGCGGTGGCTCCGCTTTTCTGTGCCCGCCTGGAGACGAGCAGTAGGAGGAACGTTGACCTGAAGACGAAGGAGGAACGTATGAAAGGAAGACGAGTATGGGCGTTCGTCGGCCTCATTGCGGTCTGCCTCCTTGTAGGGGAGGCACTGCAGGCCAAGAGTTTATCGATCGGTTCGGCCACCGGCACAGAGGTGACGTTGCCGATCACCA
>CAZGYL010000812.1:0-2382 GCA_964529985.1 uncultured Planctomycetia bacterium
CACACGGTAGCGCGGGGAGCCGTGCAGGTGAGCCGCGCCGCAGAAAACCGTCTGCGAAAGCACGCATTTCATCTCGGCTTCCCGCCAGTCGGTTATCCAATCCCTGAGGAATGCAAGTTGGCGTTCGCCGAGCAGCTTGGCGGCCGGCACGTCCACCGTCTTCGGATCGAATCCTTCTTTACGAATGTGATCAGGCCTCGGCCCCATTTTGGGCAGGACTTCGGCCGGTCCGGTTTTGAACTTGCGGTCCTCGATTATTGCGAAACTTATTCCTCCCCATCTCAAGTGGGTGTAATACACGGTGATACCGCGTTTGACCGGGCGGGGATCAAAAGGGTCGGGCAAGTGACTTGTTTGAGCGCGCTGAACTTCGTTTACATAAGAGACCGGCTTGAAGTAACCGCCGTCGTCCCCGGCCGGGCTTTTCGACTTCTTTCCGCTTGAACCCCACAGGTTCGCCTGGCCCACGTCATGGTCATCGGGAATCGTAACCGTGGGATAGTCTCGTATAATAGGGCCGAAATCGCGGCCGAATTTGAGCCATGCGGCGTAATGGCGGTTGTGGTCATAAACTTGATCCCCCGAGAAGAAAAGCAGATCGGGCTTGATCTTCCGGACGTTGCGCAGGATGTCGTCACGCGGAATATCACCTCCATGTTGCGGGTATATCGAATTGCCGGTGAAAGCTACAACAGTGAAGATCTTTTTGTCCAAAGGATTCTTGCGAATCGTCCCTGTGTAATAAGCGCTTTTGCCGTGAACCACTCTGTAGCTGATGTCCCTGGAGTCGTCCCAGTTTTCAACCCGGAACATCGCCAGCCAACCTTTTTCGATTACAGGTGCGCGCGCTATTTCTTTCCACGTGTTTCCTTGCTTTATCTCCAGCCTTACGAATCTGTCTTCGCCGGGCAGAAGGGGATAGAGTTGAGCCGTCAGCTTGAGGATCTTATCGCTTACCGTGTAAAGGCAGAAGCAGATGACCTTATCCCGCGTAACTTTCGGAATCGCCAGAATGTCGCGGCGCTTGGCCTTTTTCTTACCGGCCTTGGCCTTCGCCGCTTTTTTCGGAAGCTTGGGGCCGGGTGCGGCCGCCGGAAGCTGCGTTCCTCCTGTAAACAAAAGCGCAGCACCCAGCACAGAGCAGAAGAAAGTCCTTCGTACCATGCCGTCCTCCTCATTCGTCGGTCGATATAGTAGTGCCCGCCCGGTTATCCTATCAAAAGGCAGGCGGCTCGTCACCGGCCGAAAGAAGGCGTAGCAACTTCCTGGAAATTGTGCTACCCTGAAAAGAAGTTCCGACAGAGACACAAGGAGGTGCAAGATGACGATCTGCCTGGTCGCTTTGTGCGTACATATGCACACTCTCATCCCGGAGCATGCCTTTTTGAAGCGGGCCCGCCCTGCGGTAGTGCGTTACGCGTTCATGCATCCGTTTGAGCACCAGTTCGGAACCACCCCTGTTCCCGGCAAAGTGCAGCTCAGTGCTCCTGACGGTTCGGTTGAGGACCTGACCGGAAAGGGGATCAGAGAAGATGCTTGGTATCGATTTTCCTTGCAGCCGCGAAAGAGGGGTGATTACTACTTTGTGGTTGAAGCCCGGCCGCGGGTCGAAGACGGGGTTCTGCTGCACGAAGGGGCCAAGGTCGTACTACATGTGCAGAGCCAGAACGGCTGGTACCGCACGGTGCGCGCGGAGAAACTGGACATACTTCCTCTTACACGCCCGTATGGCCTGGTGCCCCCCGCGGTGTTTCAGGGCAAGGTTCTATTCGGGGGGAAACCTTGCGCGGGTTGCACCCTTGAGATCGAGAAATACAATCCCGTGCCGCCGAGCAGGCTCCCCGAAGATGAGTTCATCACGCTTACGGCTGTGACCGATTCGAACGGCCTCTTTACTGTTTCTCTCCCTGATCTCGGGTGGTGGGCCGTTACGGCGGTTTGGACTGCGGGCACCGAGAAAGTGGGCGGTAAGGAGTTGCCGGTGAAACATGTTTTTACTTTTTGGATTGCTGTCGGGGTGAAGTAACGTGCATGTCTCCGACGGGGTACTGAGCGTTCCGGTCACCCTGGCCGGTTGGGCCGGTTCGGCGTGCGGACTCGCCCTAAGTCTGCGAGGCGTCAAAGAAGAGAAGATCCCCCAAGCAGCGGTCGTTACCGCCTGCTTCTTTGTAGGCAGCACGATACATGTGCCCCTGGGCGGAACCTCAATTCACCTCGTTTTGAGCGGGCTTTGCGGCGTTGTCGCCGGGCCGCTTTCGTTTTTGGCCGTTTTTATCGGGTTGTTGTTTCAGTTCCTGCTTTTTTCGCATGGAGGCCTGACAAGTCTGGGCTTCAACGCTTGTTCTATGGGAGGATCCGCGCTTGCGGCTTCTGCTGTGTTCA
>CAZGYL010000813.1:0-2380 GCA_964529985.1 uncultured Planctomycetia bacterium
CCTCCCCGGAGGTGCCGGGACCGGTCTCGCCCTAACTTTAGTGTCTGATTCACAGCGGCCATCGAAAATTCTTGCATTCTTGTCCGGGGCTTGGTAGAATCCGGGGCAGAAAAGAGAAATTGCATTCGAATGTTTCGTAAGTGATGCATAGCTAAGGAGGCGGCTGGCGGTAGCAGCTTAAAGTAGAAAAAGGTCGAATAGGGAGATACTGGCGCGTGTGAGGTTATGAGGGCCACACACACACACACACACACAGAGAGTACGTCCTCGAGACGATTGGTGGCAAACCTGGTTCAGTTTGGGCAAGAACTCGAATTGCTCTGCGCGAGGCCCACCCTTTAATCCTCTCCGCCCTTGGAGGGCTTTCTTTTCACGATACCGGCCGTAGGTCAGCGTTGTAGCTTCGAGGCTTGTTGGTGTTGATCAGACAGAAATCACAAGGAGGTAGATATGAATCCTAAATTGGTCGGTTTGGTTGTGTCACTATTGCTTCCTATGTCCCGCATGAAGCCGGCGCTTCCAGCGGCAATTGTACTTTTGGCCGCAAATCTTTTCCCTGCGGACCGCGTTCCGGTCATAGCGACCACCGCTGAGCTCCGAGATCAAATCACCGTGATATCAGGCATGCGGCCTGCAGATCCTCTTGGAGGTACGTTGCAGGCGGTCGGCGATGTCAACGGCGACGGTTTGGAAGATTTTGCATTCTGGGGCTCAAGCGCAAGCGGTGAAGGCGGGAATACCGCCTACATCTTCTTCGGAAGCCGGGATTTACCTTCCACTGTTTCTCTGGACCAATGGAGCTCGTGGGGCGTAAGGATTCACAGCGCTTCGGATCAGCGCAGCCCAATGCCCTTAGCCGGCTTAGGAGACATTGACCGGGACGGAGCGGACGACCTGTTCTTCAGTGCGTGCTTCGAAGATGCCACCGGGAACAAGTGCCCTGCTTACGTGGTTTTCGGTGGAGAACTGCCTTCTGATATCGACGCGGCCCGACTCGACGTCCTGCGGGGATTCCCCGTGTTCCTGGATGCAGAGGCCCGATTTCCGTTTCTGCGGCATGCCGGAGCGGGAGATCTTAACGGAGATGGACTTTTGGACTTGGTCTTTGCAAGCGAAACCGCTTCTCTGTCCGATTACCCCGAACTGTCAGGCATGGTTTGGGTGGTCTTCGGCAGCGATCCACCTCCTTTAAGTGTTGACCTGAGCGCCGTAGGTACAACCGTGCCGGGCTGCAAGATCGTTTCTTCACACCTCGATTTCGACAGCGACTTCGGCGAGCTTTTGGGCTGCAGAATCCTTGCACAGTGCGACTTCAATGGTGACGGAATCAATGATCTGGTCATAAGCGCGGAGAGGTGGGATCCGGAGGATGCAACAAGCAATTTGGACAGCGGAGCGCTTTTTGTGATATTCGGGCGCAGAACGTGGCCTCCTTTGCTTGATATGGGACTTGCGGAAGACCGAGCCAAGGAAGTTTGCGCCATATTTTCTCACACAAAGGGGGCTGCTCTGGGAAGCTTGGTCCTCCAGGGGCAAGGGGACGTTGACGCCGACGGAAAATGCGACATTGTGGCATCGTATGGAGCCCAGGGCACGGTGGTTATATCCGGAGCGTCTCTCAGGCCGGGAACCTTCACAGTAGAGGCTTTGGCGGTCAGTACATTGTCGGGCACTGTAGAGTCGCCTTTCCTGGCCGCCGGTGTGGGGGATTGGGACGGCGACGGCCGGGCTGACCTGATTGCAGGTTGTTCTGTTTTTGATGCCCGGATTCCCGGAGCTGTCCGCTCAGGTGCCCTATTCTTGGTGACCGGCATGCAATCGCTTCCGCCTCTGCTTACACCGGAAAGCGTGGATAAGATTGTGGGAGGGAGAACATCCGCTGGATTCGGTTACCAAGTACTTCTGGCAGATCTTAACGGCGACGGCCGCAAAGATATTGTCGCCTCTGCTCCCGGTCCTCCGGTCGGAGAAGCCGCCGAGCCGGCCGAGGTGTATATCGTCGCCGGGGGCACACGCCTTCTGGGCCCCCTCCAGTGCTTCGATTTCGCGCCTCGCGCAAGCACGCTGGAGGGAGGGGGGCGGATGTTTATCTCCGGACAGGGTTTTACAGCAGAAACCTCCGTGTGGTTCGGAGAACGGCAGGCAGAAGTACTTCAGCGACCAGATTCCCGCAGTCTCGTCGTTCGTATACCGCAGGCGAATTCCGAAGGTGAAGTCTCCGTTCGTGTGATTCGGAACGATTCACAGTGTACCTTCAGCGATAAGTTCCTGTACTACCAAAGCTTGTTGCCGCGTCAGATCGACGTGCACGAGCTCGGATCCGATGGGTGTACCGTGGTTGCTGAGGGATGTTTCGAGTCTTGGGCAAATTGTTTCGCCT
>CAZGYL010000814.1:0-2378 GCA_964529985.1 uncultured Planctomycetia bacterium
CAATGTTCCGTCCAGCGATTCCCGAGCTTTCAGACGTTCTAGAGCTTAGATCACGGCAGATGCTCAACGATGCTGAGTTTGCAAGGATGCTACGTTATCACGGCTATGATGACTACTATCATCGTTATTTTGACGAATTAGCTATTACTCCGCTCAGATACTTTGCTCTCAACGCTATTGCACGTAACGGCTTTTACGATTACGAGTTTTTTGAAAACGAGCTCTACCGGGAGCGCAATCCGCAAAATCCAGAGACCTATCTCTTGTTCCGGCGTGCGTTCGGCTCTGATGTCCTTTTTTCCACTCTTTTCCGGCCGCGGGTGAACGATTTCCAGAATTACACGGAAAGGCTCCCTCAGGCCACCCTTGAGCTTTTTCCCAAGCGCATGCCTACGCCCGTAGGACCCACGCTTGAGGCTCAAGTTCAAGCGGCCAACATCCGCTTCAGGCCCGATACGTTCGAGGAAGATACCACAGAGTCGTTCCGCACCGGCCGCTATCATGCTCAGGGCACCGCGGCGCTGCCTGCAGGCATCGGCAGATACCTGCGAGTCCGCCCGTTTTATGAGGCCGCAGGTACCATTTACGAAAGGCGGTGGCAGCGCCACGGCGGGGCCGAGAGGCTCGTGCAGAAAGCCGGGGTGACCGCAGGAACTCACATCTGGCGCAACTTCAGGTTCCCCTCGAATTTCCTGGGAACAAGTGTGCTTCGCCATGTTATAGTTCCGCGTGTCTCCTATGTGAACGCATTTTTTTCAAGCCGGGATCACGACCAGTTTTACCAGTTCGACTCCATCGACGCGTTGGATAAGCTCGAATACCTGGAGCTCGCCGTAGGTACCTATCTGCTCGGCCTGCGCAAAGGATTACCTCCCGGGGCACGTAACGCAGTGCGCCGCCTTGTGGAACTCAAGGCCCGCATTCTCTACTACCCTAAACCGGGAAGGGACAACCTTCTGGGCGGTGAAGGAGGATATCCGGCAAAGTGGTCGAATCTGATGCTCGAAGGCTTCGCCGATATACTCCAGCCTTACCTCGGTGCAGGTATCGAGGCAGAAATGGATGTAAACCGAGGAAAAGGTTTCGTGGTGCTCGATCCGTATTTGGTGGTGCGCTGGCCCGGCAGATTCATGCTCAACATGGGAAATCTTTTTATCGCGCGGGATCGGCTTCTGGGTATCGCAAGGAGCAACTACTTTTGGGCCGATGCCTACTGGGTAATTTCGGAAAACTATTACGCCCAAGCGTATTTCCGGTACGATTTCGCCAACGATCAAGTAGCCCAACAATACTATGGCTTGGCGCGGCGGTTCCATTGCATTACCGTGGAGACCGGGCTTGAGGTGGACAAAGGGGATAACGAAGTACGCTGGATACTGCGCGCCTATCCCACAGGCTCACGCCGCCGCGTCATGCCTTAGTGCCTCGTCCAATGACTACCGTCCGGTTTCGGCTTTTCGCCGAAACCGGACTCGGGGCGCCTGCTTCCACCGGCGCACTAGTCCAGTTGACGGGCCAACCTCCGCCTTTTCTCAAGCGTCTGCTTGCAAAGTTTCGTTATCGCGCGGAAGACCTCGGTGACTCCCTGTCCGCTTAATTCATACTCAACAAACTTTCCGTGGGGTGTCGAACGAACCAATCCCCTTTCGACGAGTATTCCCATGTGTTGACTGAGACTGCTTTTGGAAAGTCCTGTTCTGTCCCGCAACTCGGTGGCCGACTTAGGCCCCTCGGTAAGGTGATATATTATCTCCACACGCTTTTCATTGGCGAGAGCCTGGCATATCGCGGCATTGAGTTTGAAAACTTCCGGATCAATTGATTTACCTCCACGCCCGGAGGACTGTCCGCCTGGTGGACTTCCCATCGCCTTCACTCCTTCCGACGACGGCAGGTAGCGAAACTCCGGCCGAGGATTTCACCAACCAGCGGCCTTCGCAGTCCTGCCCACCAAAATAGCACCATCCGCGCCATGGTCACGACCTCGTTCGAGCCGCACGGTGCAAATCAAACGTACAGCCCGTAACCCACCGTTTCTTTCCCCACGTGCGGGGCTTTCCGAAGCCGTCGGCCTAAACCCGGCGCCCCCGGTTTCTTGACTCAGGCGCTGTTTTTCTCACGGTGCTGGTCCGGGGACGAACGTGCAAACTGCGCTGCCGGTACCGAATCGACCAAACGCAAGCCGGCGGTACATCTTTGCATAACCGCCTTCGGTACGCAAGGGTCGAACGGATATGAACTTGGGAGCGATCTTTAACGGCATTGTTGAGCAAATCGCGTTCCATACCGCCCGTTCTTAATCCCGCTTGTGCAACATGAAAACAACCTCCCCTTCTCCCACACCGAGCGCTTCCGCCACACACCGGCACTTCGCCTTC
>CAZGYL010000815.1:0-2372 GCA_964529985.1 uncultured Planctomycetia bacterium
GAGCTGTGGTACGAGGTTGCGGACGAAACCGGTTTTCTGATACAGGACGAGTTCCCGATCTGGTTCTTGGCGCAAAAGAACTGGCCGAAGGGGCTTGGTGCGGATTCTCTTGTGCGGGAGTACAGCGCGTGGATGAGGGAGAGGTGGAACCACCCGTGTGTAGTTATCTGGGACGCTCAGAATGAAAGCCTCAGCGGCGGGGTGACCGCCCAAGCGATCAAAAGGGTGCGCGGCCTGGACCGCTCGGAGAGGCCTTGGGACAACGGCTGGGATCCGCCCGCTGCTCCCACAGACTGCATTGAAACCCACCCGTACATTTTTATCCGGAATTGGGCTGGCAACCCGCGCTTGACGCTGTCCGTCCTGGAGCGCACTGGGGGCAAGCCACGGGTACGGGCGAGCCAGCGGGGCCTTCCCAATCCGTTGCTTATCAACGAGTACGGGTGGCTCTGGTTGACGCGGGAGGGTGAGCCTACGTGGTTGAGCAGAAATACTTATCGGAACCTCCTGGGCCCGAACGCAACGCCGGAGCAGCGGCGGGAACTTTATGCGCGCTATTTGGCGGCTCTGACCGAGTTTTGGCGTTGTCACCGGGAGTGCGCCGGAGTGCTGCATTTCTGCGGTTTGACCTACTCCCGTCCTGCAAAAAAGCCGGTGCCCGAAGGCGGAGCTACCAGCGATAACTTCGTGGATCTTGACAACCTGAAGCTG
Source organism: uncultured Planctomycetia bacterium (assembly GCA_964529985.1). Classification (GTDB taxonomy): domain Bacteria; phylum Planctomycetota; class UBA8108; order UBA8890; family UBA8898; genus CAZGYL01. Next base: position 712 of record CAZGYL010000815.1, read on the forward strand.
GAGCCGCACTTCAAGCGCTATGTCGGTGATGCATTCAACCCGCTGGGGCTCATGATAGACCTTTTCAGGGAGAAACTGCCCGCAGGTTCCGTTCTTAAAGTGCGCGTTTTTATGATAAACGATACAGAGGAGACATGGTCGGGCCCCGTCCGGTTGAGCTTTGAGCGCAAGGGTCGCACTCTTTGCGGCTCAGAGAAGAAGGTAACGGTAAGACCCCTGGGCAGGGTCATAGAAACTTTCACCCTGAATGTACCGGGCCGGCCCGGGCCTGTTCTGCTGTCGGCTGAGCTTACCGATGCGGCGGGGCGGGGGGTGAGAAGCTTTCGTAAGCTGACCCTTGAGGAAAAAGACCGCTGAGAAAAGCGGCTTTCCGGGTTCCGTTCCGAGAGTACTTAACCCGCATGAGGCGGTGAAGAAAAAGACCGCCGGGAAAAACAGTTTTTTGAGGGCCCAGACCTTTTTTCTCCGTTGACAGCTCTGCTTACTCTTCTATGATACAGTGCTGGTTTCGGATTGTGCTTGAAAGCGAGTCGTTCCAGCGGCTGTTCAGAAGGAGGTTACGCCATGAAACCGTTCGACGCTGGGTGGTTTAAGGCGGCTGCCCTGGGGGCCTGCATGCTGTTTACACTGAGCGCGTGCGAGCATGTATCACGCATCAATACCGAACCGGAAGGAGCAAGGGTCTTCATAAACGGCGTCCCGATAGGAACAACGCCTACGATCTATAAAAGCCGTTCCGGCCTGCCTGAGACGCTTTACGTCAAGATTGAGAAAAAAGGCTACAAGACACTCGACAATATAACCATTGACAAGCACTACAGGGCTGACGTGTCACTGGCGCTTCTTCTGCTCGGGATCGTGCCTTACTTTTTCAGCGCCCGCCTTGAGGATCAGTATATTTGGCCGCTGATACCCGAGGGCGAAGAGACGGGCGCGGATAATTCCGGGGCCGGGGAGCGTAAGGACAGCGGTTTGGCAAAGACCGAAAGCACCGGGCCCGAGCCTGAACCTCTTTCGCTGAGGGCTCCGGCTGCCCGCGCAGGCCCTGAGGGGTAAGCTGCGCTTCCTGCAGCGCTGGAAGAGCTCCGGTAGAGAATGCAGATTATGCGAGTATGGTTGCCCCGAGGCGGCTTTCTTGGACGGGCCGTCCTGCTTGTGGGGCTTGTCGACCTGGGGGCTGCAAGCGCCGGCTCTGTCTGTGTACCCCGGGAGCTTTCGGTCGTCTCGCCCGGAGAGGCGGTCCAGATCCGCCTTCAGCTTACCTCCGAGGGGGCTTTACGCTGTTCCGTGCTTTACCGGGGCTGCGAGGTAATGGGCACTTCCGCCTTGGGCCTCCGATTCAAGAACATGCCCCCTCTTTCGGGCCCTTTCAGGATCGCCCGCGTTGAGCGCAGTACACATGCAGCGACAAACCGCCCTACGTTTGGTGCACGCCGATCATTTCCCGACAGATTCAGCCAAGCGGTTGTATCGCTTAAGGAGCGCCGAGATCCTTTCCGAACTCTTCAGTTGGTCTTACGTGCTTACGATGAAGCAGCAGCGTTTCGATACGTGATCCCCGAGCAGGAAGCGATCGCCCGTTTCTCAATCACCGGGGAGCTTACCGCATTTTCGTTTCCTTCCGCTCTGCGTGCCTACGCGCAGTACGGCAGCGAGGGCCG
>CAZGYL010000816.1:0-2365 GCA_964529985.1 uncultured Planctomycetia bacterium
GAATCGCAGCCGCAACGCCGAACGTTGCAGCCACAAGAACCGGAGCCACCGCGTTGGGCAGTATATGACCGAATATGATCTTGCGCCTGCGTATTCCCTGCGCGATCGCGGCCTGGACATAAGGAAGCTCGCGGATTCTAAGTACCTCCCCGCGTATGAGTCTCGCCACCCTGGTCCACCCCGTAAGCCCGATTACCACCATAATGTGAAAAATCGAACGGTGCTCAATCAACCCTATCACCGTGAGAATCAGGAAAAACGTGGGAAAACATATCATGACCTCTATGAATCTGGAGATCACAATGTCCACCCAACCCCCGAAGAATCCCGCAAGCGAACCGATTACTATCCCGATTGCCGTATAAATCGAGACGGCCACAACGCCGATCGTAAGCGAAATGCGCGTTCCGTAAAGGAGCCTCGAAAGGACATCGCGGCCCTGGGGATCGGTTCCAAGGAAATGCCGCCGCGAGGGAGGTTGCGTGCTTTCGGCCACGTTGGTGCGGTTATAAGCGTAAGGAACCGGAGGCATAAGGTACCATACCGACTCACCGCGCTCCCGGGCCCGCCTGATCTCCTCGACAAAATCACGGTAAGGTTTTCTTATCGGGGAAAACGAAAGCCACACGAAGGCCGCTGTGACAAGAAAGCCGCATGCCCCGAGCGCCCACCTTCGTATGGTGCGCCTCCTCTCCGTACGGCAGAATCTGCTCAAAAGCACTCCCAGCGCATAAAGGGGTAAGGCCAGTAAAATGAGGTTGAAGAAGATGTCCACCCCCGAATCATAAGCATTTCTGTCAAGCAATCCCGAGAAAAGAGGAAACTCAAGGCGACCGTTGATAACAAGGACGTACGGCCTGTCTTGGGCCAAAAGAGGCGCGAAAACCGCAACGCCGACCACAAGCACAATGCCGCGCAGAGCCCAAACGGCGACCCTGTTCCTCCGGAACTGAGCCCGCACGATATCCCAGTACCGCTGAGCGGGAGCGGTACGCCGGCCGGACTCTCCGCCGCCCGAACCTGCGGGGTCGCCGTTTGGGCTCTTTTCGCTGCGTTTTTCCTCTCTCACCGCGCCTCCTTCTGCTCGAAGGTGATCCGGGGATCAACAAGCGCGTAGGAAACATCGCTCAGCAGTATGCCGAGCTGCACCAGCACCGCAGAGAGCAATCCGATTCCCATGACCGTGTTGTAATCACGCTGGAATATGGAGTCCACCATGAGAAGCCCCATACCGGGGATGTTGAAGATGAACTCGATTATCACCGAACCGCCCAGTACCGCCGGCAACAAGCTTGCAAGAAGTGTAAGAAGCGGAATAACTCCGTTGCGCAGAGCATGCTTTAAGATGACGATCCATTCGGGCAATCCCTTAGCCCTTGCAGTGCGGATGTAATCAGCTCCCAGGACTTCAAGAAGACCGCTGCGCGCGTAACGCGACAGGACCGCAAGCGAACCGTAGGTCAAGCAGGCAAGCGGCAGGGTAATGTGCCACAAGCAATCTTTGATCTGCTCCAAAGTGGTAAGGCGCTGCCAGCCGGGGCTTTGAAAGCCTCCTGTCGGGAAAAGGCTCAAATGCCCGCCGCCTTCACTGAGGTAGAAAAGAAGCAACGTGCCTACGAAAAAGCTCGGCAGACTGTAGAGCATGAAAAGCACGACCGTAAGGATCCGGTCCGGAAGACTGTTTCTCTTCACCGCAGAGAATATGCCCAGGGGGACGCTTATAAGATAGGCCAGGAAAATGGAAAGAAGCGAAAGAGTCATACTGTACTTGAGCCGCTCTGTTATCTTGCGCAGCACCGGACGCTTGTCCACGTGGGAAATACCCAAATCAAGACGCAGCAGATTTCCCCACCAATGGGCGAAGCGGGTATCGAGAAAGAAAATCCGGATCTTATCAAGCGTTGTGTACCGGAACCTCTTGCGGTTCTTCTCGAACCAGTCCTTCCAGGCCTTTCGCACCCGCTCCTTTTTTTCAGCAGAATCCTGCGAGCTGTAGATCAAGCTTCTCAGATATCGATTCTCACGGGATATTCCGCGGTTGAGGGCACGGGCCTTGGGCCCCTTGGATCTGAGTTCCGCGGCGCTTAGAACCCGGCGCGGAGCATTCATAACAAGGGCTCTTACAGCCAGATCGCGTATCTCCTCCTCTCTGTCGTCAAGCAAAGCCACGAGCGCGGGAACGGAATAAGATCCTAAATCTTCAAGCGTCTCGGTGGCTCGAATGACCTGACCCGCCCGATAATCGCCGTTCTTGTTCGCTATGATCACAAGCAGGCGGCGCACCTCCGAGGCGGTCGTTCCAAAACGCGTATTGAAAAGGATCGGCTTGTCAAGATAAAACTGGCTCTTGAAAATCCTGTAGGCC
>CAZGYL010000817.1:0-2360 GCA_964529985.1 uncultured Planctomycetia bacterium
CAGGCAAGCTGCACCAGCCTTGGGGTAGACCAACGGCCCGCCCTATCAGAGAATCCTCCCGCCGTAACACAGAGTTACGGCGGGAACTTCTTAATATCGTCCGCCGCCAGTTCCTTAATGAAAATGTTCCGGTACTCGATCGGGCAATCGCTCAGTCGGCCGGCGATCTTGCAAGGGATGTGCTTTTGCAGACGGATCGGCATGGCCTCTTCGCTGAGCAGGCCGGGCGGGTAGCGGAAGCCATCCAAAAGCAGCTTGCCGTCGTACTCAACCCAGACGATCTGGCCTGCAACCGCCAGCTTGATCGTGTGCCAGACGCCCACTTCCGGGTCGATGTGCGGGACATGAGGAACATCGGCCTCGGTAATACCAAGTTTCTTTCTGGCCCGCTCGGGCAGGAACTCAAAACTTTCCAGCTTGCACAGTCCCCCCCGGGACCGGATGTTAAGTTGCTCGGCCTGGCCGAAGTCCTCCATGTCGGGAATAAGCCGCCGGAAGTTAATGCCGCTGTCGGAAATCTCCGGCATGCGGAATTCAAGCAGCAGGATAAAGTCTTTGTACGCTTTGGCTGTTACCAGGTCCGCGCCCCAACGGTCAATTCGGCGGTGCGATTTAAGCGCGCCGTCTTCGATCTTCCAAACGCGGCGCGCAAGCGGCGAAAGTCGCCACCCGGTAAAGTCCTTGCCGTTAAACAGGGCGGTAAAACCCGGCGGCGGTACGTTCAGTGCGCGCGCCTTCACCCTTGCCGGCTGTGGTTGCCACGGTCGCACTCGCACGCGGCGGAACGCAACCGGACCGTAATCGCCCTGCAAAACAATCGGGCCGAGCGGGCGTTCCTTACGCCGCCAGTTCAAGCCGCTCGGATATGGCACCTCTTGGTCCTGATACAACACCTGGCCGTTCAGCACGACCTTGACGAATCGGGCATTCTCGGTCTTGTTGCCGTTCGGGCCGAACCGAGGCGAGCGGAAGACGATGTGCAGCGTCTGCCAACGGCCCGCTTGCTTGGCTGCGTTGACCCGCGGCGGCACGCCGCCATAGGGATAGTGATACGTGGGTTTTGCTTCGGCACGCGGGTAGATTCCGCCGCAGTCGGCTCCCGTAACCGGCCGCTTGCCGTAAGTGTCGCGAATCTGGATTTCGTAATTGCCGTGGAAAATGACGCCTGAATTGGAATTGCGTGCCACCATGAATTCAAGGTACAACTCCACGTCCTGAAATACCACTTTGGTGACCAAGCTGGCAGTGCGGCCGCTGGGGCCGTTGATCATCACCCCCGTGCCCGGCTTGCCGATCAGCCGGCGCGGATCTTTCGGATCGAGTGCGGCGTTGCCCGCTTCGTACCAATCTCCGACCGGTTGTCGCCAGGCGGCGAAATTATCCTCCGGGCCCAGCGAGATCCAATCGGTTCCCTCGGCCGCTGCAACGGCGCTTGCCAGGAAAAGAGCAGCGGCCGCCGTCAGTTGCTGTGCGGAGATAGAAGGAGGAATTCGCATAAGAGTGCCTCCGTTGTGCACTTTGTCAAGTACTTCTTCCTCCTCGACGGACCGAAACACCCCAAAGCGGCCTTGACGCTACAACCAAGCTCCCGACGGGCAAAACCTTTCTTGGTTGTGGAGCAAGCGGGGGCGGCTTGCTCTACCTCCTTGCAGCGTTGGAAACAACCTTGGTGGTCCGTCACAGTGTCCAGCCTTTCCGATACCGGCGGCGAAGAAACTTAGTAGCTTGCGGACAGTTGGCCGCTGTGAGGTTTTCGGCGTTCCAGTTTAGTTTTTCGCCGGCCCGAAACGCTACGGTCCCCAACAGCACCGTCTCGGTCAGCGGACCGCTGTATTGGAAATTGCTCAGGGCCGGTGGGCCGCCTTTGCAGGCGCGAAGCCATTCGGCTTTGTGCCCAGGCGACGCCGGAATGGTCGGGGCAGGCGGCTGCGAGTCGGCGAACTTTTCACGCGGGTAAAGCGCACGCCGACCGTAATCGGCCACCAGCATTCCCTCGCTGCCGACAAACAACACCCCTTGCGGCCAGTTCGGTAAGTTGTGCTCTTTCAAATGCGGCGGGCGCTTCTCATTGTCGTACCAGTAGAGTGTTACCGGTGGCCGACTGCCGCGAGCAGGGAACGTCCAACGCACGGTCAACCACAGCGGGTAGCCTTCCGGATGGTGCGGCTCACCTTCCGCCTCGACCGTCTCCGGATACTTCAAATCGAGGGCCCAGAACGCAAGATCGATCAAATGGCATCCCATATCACCCAGTCGGCCGTTGCCGAAATCCCACCAGGCTCGCCAGGTCACTGGGATGTACGCTGGATGGTACGGCCGGTACGGTGCGGGCCCGATCCACAGGTCCCAATCTTCGATCG
>CAZGYL010000818.1:0-2359 GCA_964529985.1 uncultured Planctomycetia bacterium
GGTTACAAGCTTCCGGGTTAAGAGCCGCAAGGAGACGGCTTGTGCTTTCCTTTTGGCGCTTCTTTTGGAGCGGAATCCCGTCTTGGCGGAAAAGCTGAAGAGCTATCTCCTGCCTTATGAGGCCTTTATCGGTCCGCCGGATGACATCAGCTTCCTGGAGGCGGCGTCGGTCCTTGAACGTATGCTGGGGCCGGGCGGAGCCGAACTTGAGAATCCGTTGGATTTGCTGGAGAGTTTCCGCAAGGAGATCCTCAGGCTCAGAAGGCCGAGGATTAATGACCAGGTGTTGGATCAGAGAACGTTTTGTAGTGCGTTTGAAGAGGCGACCTTCGGCGTGCGGCTGCTTCCCGGGAACTACACCTGGGAGACACATTTTGCAACTGAGTTTGCAAGGCGCTTGCAAATGCCTCTGTCTCCGTGGCATATAGGCTTGGCTTTGGGGGATGAAAATTCCGGAGATCTTGTAAGCGAGTACTATGAGGCGCTTGGGTCGGGGAGAAACGGCGGCGCAGACGAACTGTATTCGGGAGAACAGATAGGCAGGCGTTTTTGGAGGGAATCTCCCGTCTCACTTTACCACAGGAGTCTTGAGGCTTTGGAGGAGCTGGCCCGCCCTCCCGAGCAAGGCCCCTTTTTCTGCAAGACACCGGCCTGGCGCTACAAGTCGAGTTACAGCTTGTTGGGAAGCTGGACGAGCTTCCGGGGCATCTGGCAGCTTCATGCCAAGGATCTTTCCGAGGTCTTTGGCGTAGCGGAGATGGGCCGGCGCAGTCCTTTTGTTTCACCTTACCCGAGGTTTTTCCTCAAGCTTGCTCGGGCCTCAAGGGCTGCAAGAAAGCTGCTTTTGACCCTGGAGGCATTCAAAACCGCGGGCAAGAAAGCTTCTTTTTCTGTCGAACGGTTTCGAGATTTCTCTGAACTCCTTGAAAAGCTCGCTTCGATCTCAAGGAAGCAGGCGAGAGGCGAAGGCCTGTCCTCGGAAGAAAAACGGTGCATGAGCAGGTATTTGGATTTTCTCGAAGGTGTGGTTATGGACTCCGTCCTGAAATTGCCTGTAAAGGTACGTTTCGCAGCCGATGTGACGAACCCGCATGATACGATCGAACGGTACTTTGTGGGAGGGCCTGCATACCCGATCTATGTGATTCGGAGAGCTCCCCGCGAGGTGGTTAAGAGAGAGGGCGGGTACGTTGTCATACCTGAAGGGTTGCAGTTGTATGAAGGAGCTGTGTTTGGGTTTTCATGCACGGTACGAAACGAGCGGACCGGGGCCGAGCGGCACCTTGAGTTCCCTTCGCGCAGGAGATTCGCATTGGGACTCGGGCGTCCTTCCGAAAAGGAGCGCGCCGAACCCAAAACACCGAAGGGCCGGCATGGACCTGACCGGGGTTCAAGCCCGGCTGAGCCGGCGTGGGATCTTGACGACCCCGAGCTGATGATACGCTTGGCCGGAGAGTCGGAAAATCCGGAGTTGGTGCTCTCGGTAACGGAGTGGATGTCCGAAGCCCAGAGAAAAGCGGTCTGGAGTTGTCTTTCGCAGAAAACCCTGCAAACAAAGCAAGAGATTGTTTTTGCTTTTCGCTGCATGCCGGAAGATTTAGATGTTGAAGTTGCGGATAGAGTTTTCGGGGATACGGAATTCGGCCGTCTTGCTTTTTTGATGGCTCTTAAGGTGAAGCGCAAAGGCCGCGGGTTGCTTGAGGCTGCGGCTCTCGGTCACCCGAACTTCAAAGCCAGAGCTGCGGCCTGTGTAGCCCTCGGCGCCTTCAAGGATTCGACCGACGTTCTGGTTAAGGCCCTTGAGGATGAAAGCGCCGTTGTGAGATTCTGCGCCTGCCTTTCGCTCATAAACCAAAAGCGTGAGATAGGCAGGGTGGCGGGGCTTTTGCGTTGGTTCGAAACCGAAATAGACAAAGCGAAGGCGGAGCGGGACCTTAAGTTGCTTTACAAGGAGCTTGATTCTCTCGGCGTCCCGGCTGAAGGGTTTTGGTTCTTTGACCGGGGAGGATCCTTGGGGAGACGGCTCTTGGGATTTCTCTACTTGAGCTTCCCGGAAAACTTATCGAGGCTTTTACCTTTCCTGCCCGACTTCCTTATCACAGGAGACGCCCGGCTCATAAGCTGGATACTGGCGGAATCGAAAGGAACTGAACTTCAAGTCCTACGAAAGACACTTCTCCAAACCGCCCTGTCCGAGGAAAAACCCGCAATAGCGAGACGGACCGCGTTACTGTGTCTTGCGGATTTCGTGCTCAGCGACACTGAACTCCTTAAGCTCAAACCCCTTCTCCACCAGCGCGATGAGCTGCTTTCCCTTTGTGCGGCTGTGGTGATTCTCGGGTGGGAACCGGAAGATTCG
>CAZGYL010000819.1:0-2357 GCA_964529985.1 uncultured Planctomycetia bacterium
CAAGGGGTATACTCCGTACTCGCGTACGAGGCGGACGAAAAGATCGTAGCTTTTGGGAGAAACGCTTCCCGGAACCGAATGATCGGACTGTATGATATAGCCTCCGCCTTTGGCTGCGGCGAGCTTGCGCAGCACTTCGGAACGGATACGCTCCGGATCGTTGCTCGCCAGAACCCGCACATCGATATTGCCGTTGAACGCCCAGCGGGAGCCGTATTTCCTTTTCAGTTCAACGACATCCAAACCCGCTTTGGCCTCCAGGGGATTGTAGGCGTCCACACCGGCCTCAATCAGGTCGTCGAAAATCACAGAGGCGTTACCGCAACCGTGATAAATCGTCTTTAGACCCGCCGAGTGCGCGGCTTCGCAGATCCGGGCGACTTGGGGTTTGTACACGGCACGCCAGTAGTCGGGAGAAAAGAACATGCCCCGGGTGTATGCGACGTCTCCCCAAATGACGATTCCGGAGAGTTTCCCTTGCGCCGCTTCGATCTGCCCCCGGACGATGCCGACCAGAAAATCCCCCAACCTCTCCACGAACTCGGCCACCTTTCCCGGCTCTTCGGCTATTTTTAGAAGCACGTTCTCCGTCCCGAGTATCCGCCAAATCATCTCGTGAGGCTCGCATACACTACCAAAAACACAGAAGTCCCCCGCGTAGGCGTTGACACGTTCGACAAAAGAGGGCAGGCCGAAATTCAAGCTGTCCCCCACTGTGTTGATCTGGTCATCGATCCGGGCGGTGTAACGGCGCGGATCGGCGGGATCATCAAAACGAAACGCCTCCATGTCGGCATAGGTGCGGGTTTCGAAATCAAGGAAGCAAGGCATGGGACAGCCACGCCGGTGTTCGATTGTTGCTCCGAATCCGGTCTTTACAACAATCCTGTCCTCTGTCTCCTCCAGTACCCGAACGTTCTCGATCCGCGGATCCATGTTCGGGTTCACCACCACCAAATCCAAGTCCCACCAGCGGTAGGGATCGAAATCACCATCCCCGACAAGCTCCCTGCGGGCTCTGTTAAGAAAACTCGTCCAAAAGAATTCGCCTATCGGCACCCGATCGGGCTCGCGGCGGGAGAGTGCCGCCAAGACCCGTTCGGTTTTCTCATTCCTTGTTACTTTTTCTGCGCGCGCCACTTCAAATACGCCTCAATAAGAGGGTCAAGCTCGCCGTCCAGCACACTCATTACATCAGCGGATTTGTAACCGGTTCTCTCGTCCACTACGCGCGTTTCAGGGTGGAGGAAGTAGCTCCGGTCACGCCGGCCGAAGTCGATCTCGCCTTTTGCGGAATAAGCCTCTCTGAGGCGTGCGTCGCGCTCCATCTCCCGTTTATGCTTCAACTTTGCCTTGAGCAACTTCAACGCGATGGCGTAATTGCGGTGCTGGCTCCTCTCGTTCCTGCAGGTGACCACCGTTCCTGTTGGAATATGCGTGATGCGGACGGCCGAATCGGTAACATTCACGTGCTGGCCGCCTGCACCACTTGCCCTGAAGCGCTCCACCCGCAGATCCGATTCCGGGATCTCCATGTCTTCCTCTTCTTCGTACTCGGGCATAACCTCCACCCCGGCATAGGAGGTATCGCGCTTCCCTGAAAAAGGACTTATCCGCACCAGGCGGTGCACCCCGGTTTCGCCTTTCAAGAAGCCGAACGCCATCGGCCCTTCAATGCGGATCTGCGCGTGAAGCAGTCCGCCCTCCGAGCCCGGAACCTTATCGAGGATTTCCGCCTTGTAGCCCTTTCTTTCAGCCCACCTGAGGTACATTCGGAGGAGCATCTCGGTCCACTGGTGGCAGTCCGCACCACCCGCGCCGGCCTGTACTCTCAGCAAAGCGTTCAACGAATCGTGGGGTTCCGAAAGCAACGTTGATATGCGCAACTGTTCGACCTGCCTCTCCAGGCGGTCGACCTCTCGTTGCAGCTCCCCCAGCGTCTCGGTGTCCTCTTCCGAAGAGGCCAGCTCAAGCAGTTCTTCGGTCTCACCCAGAGCCCGCTCCACCTCAAGCCACGGCTCGACAAGCCGCTTGAGATCTTTAACTTCCTTAATTACCTTCTGCGCCTCCTCCCGGTTGTTCCAGAAGGCCGGGCTGCCCATTCGTTCCTCGAGCCCGCGTATGCGTTCCTGTTTTCCCGGCAGGTCAAAGACGCCTCCCGAGGTCCTGGACGACCTCCTGCAGGCGTTTTAAGCGCTGCTTCAGTTCTCCAACCATTCTGAACGAACCTCCAAGAGGGCTACCGCAGCGGCCGAACTCGCAACCGGCTGCTCACAACTGTTTATAACACAAAAGCTTACAAAACTATATGACCGTGCGTAATTCGTAGACACCCTTTCGACGCTGGGTGCCCGCAT
>CAZGYL010000820.1:0-2355 GCA_964529985.1 uncultured Planctomycetia bacterium
AGGGCTGAAACCGAGGCTACTTCGTAAGGCCGGACCACAGGTTCGCCGGCGGTTCTTGTTGTACTTTCAGGCAGAGCTTCCGGGAGTTTAAGCATTGCTCTACGGCCCAAGGAAAAAGGGGGCCGGGGTGAGAGACCGATTTCAGCTTTCCTCTTTAAGGGACGCGCTTTCACAGACAGGGTTTGGGGAACGGTCGGTTCGAAATCAGAGCCTAAAGGCGGGGGCGTTTCCAGCTTGAGTGCTACTTGAGGCTCTTGCGACGGCTCGGTGCTTATGCCTTCAATCTGAAAAGGGGGTGCAGAAGGAAGCAATCGGGAGGCTCCGCGCGGCGGTGGGGCGAGAAGAGGAAAGCTCCTCCGCTTTGCCCCGAAAGGCCTGCTTGGGATTTCCACGCGGCGTGCGCCGGGGGATTTCACTTCCTTGGGGATAGGCTCAACTATGGGGCTGGCCTCTCCGGGAGGCGCACCTGCAAGAGGCGCAGGAGGGCCTGGATAGCCGAGGACAGGAGTTTGACCGGGCTCTATGACCGGAAGCCGGAGCGGTTCCAAAGCCGGAAGAGGACTTGGGTACGAAGGCCGCGGGGGCACAGGTTCTCTCAAGGCAGGCTCGAATCTCCTGCGCGGCACCGGAAGGGGTTGCAAGGGAGGCTTCGGGACCTTTCTTACGCCCGGAGAAAGTTCAGCTGCAAGCTTCTCCTCCCATGAAGCTTCCGGCGGGATCGAGACCTCGTAAAACTGTTGCTCTCTTAGTGCAGCTATCTTGGAGGCAAGTTTCCAAGTCATGAAAACTCCGGCGGCGGCCAAATGCACTACAAGCGAAATCAAGAACGCGCAAAGAAGGATCCCGCGTTCGGTCCTGAGCCTGAGAAGTGCGAGAATCGCTCCGGCAAGGGCGACGCAAAGAAGCGCAAGCAGGACTGCAGAGCTACCTATGTCGCGCAGGAGCTGTGCTGGAGAAATGCCTCTATGAACAGGTTCGGGCCTTTGTGTAGCCGGCTTTCGGGCCTTTTCGGGTTCGGATCGGTTTGCTTTAGTCAGAGGCAGGCCCGGGCCGGCAAGCAGCGATTTCACAGGCGCTCGCAGTTTCGGGACCGGCGGAAAGAAACCAAAGCCCACGGCCCCATGCGCTGCAGCCGCCAGCACTACGCAAGCCAAAAGGACAATGGCCCGTTGGGTCGGCCGCTTCATTTCAAGGTCCTTTCGGCGAAACAGTCAGGTACTTGCGTCTAAGTTTGTACTTCTCGCAGAGGGCGAGCACGTTCACCGGCACTTCAAGAGGCACGCGTTTATCTCCGCGGATTATCACGGTTTGATCGGGGTTTCGGGCGGCAGCTTCGCTCAGAAAATGATCAAGCTCTTTCAAGCTGTACCTGCGTCCGCCGACAAAATACCTGCCGTCCTGTGTGATATTGATCACCAGACGCCGCCTCGGTGCTGTAAGCGGCAAGGCGACTTTGCTTGCAGGGGGATTCACCCTGAAGTCTCTTTCTTCTTGAGCAAAGCGGGTTGAAACAAGAAAGAAGATTATAAGCAGGAAGATTACATCGATCATGGGCGCGAGGTTCAGCTCGACGCGCCAATCGTCCCCTACTTCCCCTATCTTCATGGTTTCGCCTCCCAAGTGGGGATGCCGCCGCGCTCCTCAGCGATCCTTTCTACAAAGTTGACCGCTACTTCGTCGAGCTCCGTAACGAGGCGTTCGATTTTTCCGAGGAAGTACAGGTAAAGAACCAGGCTGGGTATCGCAACCGAAAGCCCTGCAGCCGTAGTTAGAAGCGCTTGATAGATCCCGTTTGCAAGTGCTTCGGATCTGCGCAGAGGATCTGCGTATCCGAGGCTCCAGAAGGCGTTGATCATGCCGATCACCGTGCCCAACAGTCCCACAAGCGGGGTGACACTTGCCACTCCCATAAGCACTCGCGTGTTCTGCCTCAGCCTTCTTGCCTCGCGGGAACCTGCATCCTCAATGGCTTTTTCCAAATCGGGGAGCGATCGAACCGTTTTTCTCAAGCCTGCTCCCACCATGCGCGCAACAGGGTTATCGTTCGCCTCGCAGAACGCAAGTATCGCAGGAAGGTCAAGAGGTGTGCGGTCGCTCAAATGGCGAAGTTTCTTAATGAACGCGGGGGGCAGGACCCGCCTCCGGCGCAGGCTTATGGCACGCTCGAGTGCAAAAGCCAGCGCAAGCACGGAGGCGCCGTAAATCGGGTACATAAGAGGCCCGCCCCGCGCTAAGAGATCAAGTACTGTCTGAGGCTCTCCAACGGCTTCTTTCGCCCCGGCCGCGCTCTGCTTGACCGCGTGGGCTCCGCAGGTTAACGATCCTGTCGCAAGGAAGACGAAAAACAAAAGCTGT
>CAZGYL010000821.1:0-2346 GCA_964529985.1 uncultured Planctomycetia bacterium
GAATCCTCGTGCACTGTAACGCTTTCCACACACGGCCCGTAGGGTTCGAGCGTAACGGCGATCCTGTCGCTGAGCAAAGGCTTGCCGGCGCCGTCCTCGAACTTCAGGCGGAATGCGGTTTGGCCTCCCCCCTCGAAGACCTTTACCATTACCCGCGAAACCCCCGAAGGCAAAGTAAACCGCGGAGTCCAGTCCTGCACAGTGCCGGAACTACCGACGGCCCGCGCTACGTTGTTGATCCAAATCTCGTGATCATTCAAATAAACCTGCACGGCGTCGTCGCTTGCCAAACCGCAACGCACATTCTCTATCGGCGCTCCTGTCAAATTCTCAACGTAGCATACAGCGTAAGTCATCAAGTTATCGAGATCTCGGGCGTAGACTCCACTGCTCTGAAAATCAACGGTATCCCCGGGCGAAGTGTAAGCGTACCACGTCGGCTTGCCACCGGGATTGAGATTCGGATTGCCCGTATCCAGCAATCCGGTCGAAGCGGCGATATTGAAATTCGTATCTACGACCATGCCCGGAAACGGCTGAATAGTCTTCTCCGTCACAACCCCGTCCGTCAGATAGTCTCGACGCATCAAGTCTATACCGGGACTCGCCCCTCCGGGGCTTCCGAAAGGGCCCAATATAAGCCAAGTGTGAACAAACCCCTGAGCGTCGATATCCGCCCCGGCGGCAACGGAAAGAAGAAGCAGCAGAAAAGCAAACGTAAGAATGCCTCTGGGTCGGTTTATCATCGATTGTTCCTCGCTAACGCGCGCCCAATAAAGCTCCGGAAGGGGCCGTTCCGCCATATTACGACAGCGACAGTCACTCCGGCGGCAGTGCCGGTCTGTAAGCCACCCATCGATTATCAGGCCGCACAATAGGTAGGTCAACCGCGCCGGGCGGGCCGCACGTTTATGACGGAATACTCAGAAGCGCAAGCCTTTTGAAGCCTTGTGCAGCGTAGGGACTACCCCTAGAATCGTTTGTTTGGCGCGGTTCTTTTCGTGTTGTCGTTTCGGAAGCGCCCCTGCGCCGCCCGCTCTGTGGGCATCTTTTGCGGCTGGTTGCACCGCGCCGTGCAACTTTATGGCGTTGAGGCCTGAGGCGGTGCATAACCGTTCGAATCGATTTACGGAGTTGCGTATTCACAATCGCAGACCTAACGGGAGTACAGCAATGCAAAAACTCGGTGTGCTTCTCCTTCTGTTAGCACAACCTCTTCCAGCGCTGGTCATTACCGAAATCATGTATAATCCGCCGGGACAGGCTGAGAGTCTGGAGTGGATCGAGCTCTACAACGAAAAAGCGGCTCCCGAAGATCTCTCGGGCTACAGGTTCACGCAAGGGATCCATTATACTTTTCCGACTGAATGGGGTGCGGACGGGAGACCCGTAGCCGCGCTCGGGCCCGGCGAATACTTGGTTCTTGCCTCGGACGCTCAAGCTTTTGAACAGAAGTACGGCTTTGCGCCTTTCGGCGAGTTCCAGGGGCACTTAGCAAACGGTGGAGACCATATCGTCTTGGAGAACGACGCCGGCGACCCCCACAACTATGTGCCGGGGGGTCAAAAGGAAGTACGGCGGGAAGGAGCTCGGATCATTGATTTCTCTTACGACGACGAAGGCAAATGGCCTGTTGCGGCGGACGGCACCGGCCACACTCTTGTGCTCGTTGATGTCTTCGGGCCCCAAGACGATCCGGACAACTGGCAGGCGAGCCCCACCCTTTGGGGTACGCCGGGCCGGCCCAACGGACTGCGCGACGAATGGATCGAGGAAGAACTCTTCCCGGCGGGTTCTGTGTGGCGCTACCGCAAAGGTACGAGCGCCCCGCCCGCAGGCTGGAACGGACGTACTTTTGACGACAGCTCATGGGCCAGTGGAAGGGCGCCCATCGGTTACGGCGAGCCGGTTATCGTAACCGAGCTGAGCGATATGCGCCAAAACTACCGCTCGTTTTACGCGAGGATCTCTTTTACGGTATCAAATCCTCAAACCGTCGACAGTTTGGTGCTTTACGTAAACGTAGACGACGGATTTGTGGCTTACTTAAACGGCACGGAGGTAGCCAGGTACAACGTGCAAGGCAATCCTCCTGCCTATAACGATTTGGCCGACGGTGCAGGCGAACCCAGCGGTCTTGTCGCTTATGACATAACGGCTTTCAAGAATCAGCTTGTTTCCGGCAAGAACGTGGTGGCGGTTCAGGTTCACAATGGAAGTGACACCAGTTCGGATGCACTCCTGGATGCCAGACTTGTCAAGAGAACGCTGCGGCCGGGCGGCGCTCAGGGATCGCCGCTTCTGATCAACGAGGTCTACTTCAAGACGGATTCAGGACGCTTCGTT
>CAZGYL010000822.1:0-2341 GCA_964529985.1 uncultured Planctomycetia bacterium
TGTGCACACTTCGCCGCTTCTTTGACGCTTAGCAGGGTTTGAACGGAAGGATCCATCCCTGCTTGCTCTTCGCTGCTGAGCCTCTTGCGCTTAGAAATCTCGCGCCGCACCCAATTCTCGACGCGCTTCACGCAGTCACTACGCGGCAAGCGTTCTCCCCGCTCGCTGCGCCCAGCAATCTCCTCCTCGAGTTGCTCCCACAACCGCTCCAGTGCGGTGTTATAAACTCGCCGTGCCTCCGGGGCCGCAAGAGCTTTTAGTTCTTGCGCTACCTGGACTATAAGACACCGAGCCATGGGGGCCTGCACTGTCCTGTGAGCGAAAAGCCAGCACAGAATTTCAGCAGCCGTTTCCCGTTGGCGCCACCTTCCGGTTTCCCCTTTAAGTCCGTCCAACATCGTCACTGCGCAAAGAACTCGCGCTGCGTTTTCAAAATTGGGGGGCCGGCCAGCATTCCCTCCAGCCAGCGCCGCTGCGCCCCATACAAGGAGAATTACAAGCACGACTATCAGGATCCTTTCCTTCCACCTCTGGGACGCAACGGGGCACTGATCTTCTCTGGAAGCCCGAACGGCGATTTCTCTCGGCCTCATTTTTTACCTCCTCTCCGTTTCTAAATAACTCAAGTTGACTGGGTTTTTAAGCTGCCACAAGTAACCTCCGTAGCTCCTTTAGAACCTCCTTGGGATCCTGGAAATCTTGCAAGTATTTTACCAGATCCTTCCAAACTACGTGCCGTAGTTCAACTTGTGCCTCGAAAACGGACATGCCCGCAACTTCTCGCTTCTTTCGTTTGCCTTTTGCACCTCGGGCCTTTGCAAGCCTCAGGTGGGTCAGGAGGGCGTACGAAAACATAACAAGCTGCAGGTGTCTAACTGCAGCTTCATAGCTTCGGTTCTGGTACTGCCCTAAACCAAGAAGCTGCTTCGTGTCCTTGAAAAACTGCTCAATCGAAGGTCTCTGCGCATAAGAACGGATGCTACTTTCACCGCTTAGCTTGGGATCGTTGGTAGCAATCGCCAGAATCTTCCGCTCAGAGTTCTTTCGGGAAAGTACGACTCTTACTTTGCCAAGACGTTTAATGTCAACCCAGCCCAGGTCGACATAACTGTATTTTACAAGCTCGCCGTTTGGCTTGCGGAGCTTGACAGTCTTCTTCTTTCCGGTTCTGAATGCTCGCCTCTTGTAGACTCCGAGTTTCAAATTTCTTCCGCGTATCAATACAGTCCGGTTGTCCTTCAGGGTAGATACGAAGTGAAATCCCTTCTCCTCACAGGCCCACACCACCCGGGGGCACAGATAGAAGCTATCAAATACCACGTGCACATTCATTCCCTTGGGTGCTTCAAAGAGCCGGATCAATTCAGCAGCAAGCTCGGTCATACGCTGAAACTCAAGCCCGAGCTCCTCACACTGCTCCTTTTTCACGTATAAGCGGATACCGAGAGGGATTACAACAGGACCTATCCGAATTATCGCCGTAACATACAGGTGGCCGGGAATCGTCCTTCCAAGGAGGTCGTCGTATATGTAGCCGACGGCCGCCATGTACTTGCCACGTTTGGGCTTCCTGGTATCGTCGATTATCAGATACGCGGTCTTCTCCCCGAGGCACCGCGCCATGTCGACCAGCTCGGTGGCCTTCTGGCGCAGCAGCTCAGCCAGGTCCACCCGAGCCCGGTGCAAGAAGTTGTTGAATCTGGTACGGTGGCGCTTAACATCGAGGAATCTGTAGAGGTTTGTGATATTGCGGCGGCCCCAGGCAAAGGCCATGACCAGAACCAGGCTCTGGAAATAGGTGGCCTGGTCCCAGAGGAAACTGGCCAAAAGGGGCCGGAAGAAGCTCTCAAGTGACCGCGGAATTCTTCCGATCTTGAACATAAGGCAATCTCCGATAAAACTCTTTCTTTTGCTGTTATCGGAAGATTGCCTTTTTCTCTTGAGCAAAAATTGCACATCACGGCCCCCAAAACCCAGTCAACTTGAGTAAGAAAGGTGACCTTACAGTCTCACTTTCAGAAAGGGTCGGGGTGTGATTTTCGATCCCCGTTGCGGGGTAGGGGAAGTGCAGGCGGGGTCAGGCTCTTGTCACCGGGCAGGGAGTGCAGGTTAAGCGGGGACTTAACGCTTGCGGGAGCGGGTCCTGGCGGGGGACTTCGGGATCGCGAGGGCGGGATGGATTCGCGAGGATGAGCGGGCTTGAAGGCCGTGGTGGAAAAGGCGGAATTCTATCGGGCCACGCTCAGCGCCCGGTTCTCCTTTGAGGCCCCAGGAACGTTCTCCCCGGTTTTGGCACAGGGGATGCTTTTCGTTCCCCCATGGAATGTCCTTCTCGTGTCAG
>CAZGYL010000823.1:0-2341 GCA_964529985.1 uncultured Planctomycetia bacterium
CATCACGGGTGAGCATGGCCGCGTGAAGCCCGCGGGTGTCGTTTATGTCGATAGCCGTAGGTGTGATCCTGAAAACACTGTCGCCGTCTTCAAAACCGAGAATATGCTTGTACGCCCAATATCCCAAGCCCCCGTCTTTGGGAAGGCAATACCCGCCTATGCCCGGGCCCGGGAACAGGATATTGCTGTGGGTGGGGCGGACCTTGATCGCTTCTATCACCTTGATTAGGTCCACACCGTTTCGCTCCGCAAATATGCTCCACTCGTTCATGAAAGCAAGAATCGTAGCGCGGTATGAGTTTTCAACGATTTTTGCAGTCTCTGATTCGATCGGCCGATCCAACACCGTGAGGGGATATTCGTCGGTATTAATAACATCACTGAGAAACGCGACCACCCGATCCCGGGCTTCCGGAGTACAACCGCTGCAGACCCTCCAGAAGTCCCGAATGGAAGCCACGTAATTTCGCCCCGGCATGACACGTTCGTAACTGTGAGCGAGAAGGGGAGCCTCCTTTATGCCGCGCCGGGCGAAAGCTTTGCAAAGAATGGGCCATGCCACAAATTCAGTGGTCCCGGGTGCAACCGTCGTTTCTATGAGCACAAGGCAGCTGGGCTGGATCTTTTCCCCTATCGTCCTCAGGGTCGCTTCAAGAGCGGCCATCTCCGTCTGACCTGTCCTCATGTTGCCCAATTGGGGCTTGGTGTAGTCGCATTGGACGTCCACAACCACCACATCGGCCAACTTCAGGCAGTCACTGTTATAGGTGGCCGTGAGGGTCTTCTTCTCAAGCACGCACCTCCGGATCATAGGGGCGACTTCCGGATCCTCCGCCTTGACCGGCGACTCTCCTCGGTTCAAAAGCGGTATCTTCCAGTAACTGCGCGTGCTGGGTCTCTGGCAGCCGATCACAAACTTCGTACTCCGGCCGTCCTTGTCCGTTGTATCAGCAACGATCGCGGCCATGACCGCGCCCACAAAGCCCACTCCCATCACAACGACTACTTCCTTGCCGTCTTTTTTGGCGGCCTCCGCCAGCTTGGAAAGCCGCGCGAACTCAGCCTCATATTCTCCCTTTGCGGGAAGAGGAAACCTTTCACCTGCAGGGCTTACGGAGTACTCGACCATAATGTGCCCCTCAGTTAAGCGACCGACGCAATACCTGCCCAAACATGGTTTTGCCATTTTCCCATAAGGGCCGAATCGCGTCCAGGCGGCGCCCGGGCCGGCTCCGCACAGCCGGCGCGGTCCGGAGGGCCTGCGCTGCTGCCTTTGACAGCTTCTCCAACTCGGTGGGATAATGGATCTTGTGGGCGCTGCAGAGGATGTGCTGGGGGGTGTGGGCATCAGGCGGATCCGGCGCGATTGGAGGACGAATCCATGACACCTGAAAAAAAGGGGCCCCGGGCCATTGGCGCCGATGATGCAGAGCTTGCAAAGAGGCTGGTGGAGGCCTACAGGCGTATCACCCGGGAAATCGGCAAGATGATCGTGGGCCAGCACGAGGTAATAGAACAGCTAATGATAGCGATTCTGGCCCGCGGTCATTGCCTGCTTGAAGGGGTCCCCGGGCTTGCCAAAACCCTTATGGTCAGGTGCCTTTCCCAGGCAATGGACCTTTCTTTCCGGCGCATTCAATTCACGCCCGATCTTATGCCTGCGGATATAACGGGAACCGAGATCATTCAAGAGGATCCGCGAACCGGACACAGGCAGCTTGTCTTTGAAAAGGGCCCGATCTTCGCACAGATGATCCTCGCCGATGAGATCAACAGAACCCCGCCCAAAACCCAAGCCGCTCTCCTTGAAGCCATGCAGGAGCATTCGGTGACCGTCGGGGGCACCACCTATCAACTGCAGGAGCCTTTCTTTGTGCTTGCCACGCAGAATCCGATCGAGCAGGAGGGAACCTACCCCCTGCCTGAGGCCCAGCGCGACAGGTTTCTGTTTCATGTTAAAGTCGACTACCCTGATCGGGATCAGGAGCGGGAAATTATCCTGCGCACTACCAGTACTTTCGAGCCTGAGCTTTCGCCTGTAATAGGAGGCGAGGAGATCCTTGCCTGCCAGCAGACCGTGCGCAAGGTTCCGGTTCCTCCTCACGTTGTTGAGTATGTTTTGGACATGGTACGCCGGAGCAGGCCCGGTGATCCAGACGCGTTTCCCTTTGTGCGGGAGCTCATCGAATGGGGACCCGGCCCGAGAGCGTGCCAGTACTTGGTGCTTGGAGGAAAAGTGCGTGCAATACTGCACGGCCGGTATCACGTCACTGTGGACGACATCCGAGCGCTTGCCCACCCGGTGCTCCGCCACCGGATCGTACCTACATTTAATGCCGAA
>CAZGYL010000824.1:0-2335 GCA_964529985.1 uncultured Planctomycetia bacterium
AAATAATCTGGGAAAAATCGGCCTCCTTTGTGCCAAATAATGTAGGAGTTAGCACGTACCTCCGGATCCTGAAAAATCAATACTGTGGATTCTGCCCAGTTTGGACCCGGCTTTCTGGTATTCCTGGCTCCCGGCCTCGTAAGAATACGTAAGGCTCAAGCCTTCGCTGCCCGGACCCGGATATTTGACCCCTTGAAGCAAACTCTGCGCGTCGCCGGTGTAGCTGTATTGGACATAGAGGGTGTTTGAATCCTTGGAGCCTTCGTGCTCCTGGTAACTTCTTACGACCTGGCCCCAGCCGTTGTACTCGTAAGCGACTTCGTTGAGGATACTGGTCCCGCGCTTCAACTTAACTGATGCCAGGCGTCCAAGGTGATTGTATTCGTAGGCGACCGTGTCCGCTCCGCTGTCAAGGTCGGATCTGATCTGGGTAAGCTGCTCCTCCTCCAGGAAACCGGAATCGGTGTACGAGTATGTGTGAACCGTAGCTTTCGTATCCTCGTCCGGATCTTCTTGATCCTTTTTCCACTTGATCCTGCCTTGCCTGTCGTAGGCAAAAGTCACCCAGTAGCGGGCATCTCGCCCGGGTTGCCCTGAGTCCGGCTCAGGATAGCGTATCCTGTAAAGAAGCTTGCCCGAATCTATGTCCGAACTCCCTTCCCCTGTACCCCTGCTCACGCCGTATTCATAAGCGGTCTTCTGTACCTTGAGGGTGTTATTACTCAAAGTATCGGTCACCCAAACCTCCTCCACTCGGAAGGGATCTGAATTCTCCGAAGGCGAGCCGTATGTGTACTCCACGACCTGATCCTTGTCATGTTCGGAGGCTTCAGGCTGTCCATCCTCCCAGTTGCGGGCAATTTTCGTCCTCCGGCCGAGGTTGTCGTAGAAGTATTTGGTCACTTTGCCGGCCGGGCCGGTCACCTTGTGAAGTTTGCCGTCGATCTTCCCGTTCTCAACGTCGTCATACGTATAGGTCGTAACCAGGGCCCCGTCCGGATTGTCCGTGTACCCCCTCTCTTCGAGACGCACCAAGCGCCCCAGCACATCATACTTTCGCACCACATACGAGGGAGTTGCGTTCTGCCACGCCGAAAGGTCTTCTGTTCCCGTGTAGTTGTGGTATCGCTTTAAACCGGTCTCTTTTACAACGTACCCCGAGGGATCGTACTCAAACCTGGTCTTCTCAAGCACGATGTCGCCACCTACTTCCTGAGCTTCGGCGTAGGTCGACTCGTCTTCATCATAGGATATGTATCTCAGCTCTACCCGGCCCAGGCTGTCGAAGGATGTCTTTTCAAAAAGACCCCCGGGCCTTTCGGTCTTTATATTCGAGCCGCTGAGATCGTACCAGTACTCAGTTACGCGAGCTTTTCGACCCTCTTCCGGGGTCTTTGCCGCCTCGGTATCACCTTCGTACGAGACCGTCTTGTAAACACGGCCTGCTGCATCATACCAAGTTTCGTTCTTTGTTATAAGCCTGTCACCGGCGGCATTGTACTGCCCGTCCCCGTCGCTGTCGTAGAATGTCTTGGTGCTTATGACCCGCCCGGCCCAGTCGTACTGGTACACAGTGGCCACACCGGCCGGGGTCAAGGTCTCCAACCAGCGCTGGTTCTTCCAGTTGTAGCTGTATTGGGTGGTTATAGCCGAGGTGTCTGACAGCAGGCGCTCTTCTTTGGCCAAAGCAGGCGATCTGAGAGTCCCGTATTTAAAGCTGTAATACCGTCTCGTTGTGGGAACTTTGCTCTCTTCAGGACCCAGGGCGACCTCCTCGAAGTAGCCCTCTGTCCATTTAGTGAACTCGTACTTCCTCTCAATGTTGGTAATCGTTCCGTCGGGATCCTCCCTTTTCGTAAGAAGCCCGGCGTCATAGGAATATTTGGTTATGTAATGCGTGTTCGAATTCCCGTCCTCCGCATCTTTCCATACATGCTCTTGTGAAACCTGCCCTCCCTGGTAAATCCAGGACGTGCGTTCCTGAAGTGTCCCAGTACCGACAAAGGCATCGTCAAGGATATCACCGTCCCCGTCGGTGTCGGTTGCTGCCTGGTCAATGCAATTCTCGAGCGCGGTTTCGGTTACCCCAACAGCCCGGGTCAAAAGCCGGCCTTCCAGATCATAGACGTGAACGCTTACGGGCCCCACAATCGCACCTGAAGAATTCGAATAGGGCCGGCTGAGCGTCACGGGGTGACCATTGGAAAGTTTGGTGTAATAGTATGCCGTCTTAAGCCGGTCGTCATTCGGACTCAGGCCTACTTGCGGGCCTATGACTTCTGTGACTCGTCCCCAACGGTCGTGCGTCCACTCAGTGTGGGCTTCAACGGCGCTT
>CAZGYL010000825.1:0-2332 GCA_964529985.1 uncultured Planctomycetia bacterium
GTTATCAAGAGACAGCCGGAAGCCGAGCGGTCCGAGTTCACCTGAACGCTTCCGACTTTTGTCTGAGAGGCGCCTGGCCAAAACGTTAGGTTCGACATAGATCTTTCGCAGTGTTCGGCTACGAACCTAAACATGATTCTACGAATCATGCACGCTTTTATAGCTTAATGCCGCTGATAAAAAGAGACAACCCCGCTGGAGGCTGCGGGGTGTGGGAGTCTGCAGGCTCCTGAGCAGGGCTCAGTCCTTCACGTACACGCCCTTATCGACTTTTCTGAGGCGTGTGAAGCCATGTTCCTTGAGGTTGGAAGCCGACAGTATGTTCTTACCCACTCCGAACCGCGAGAAGACCCGCCTCACTGCGGCTCCGCAGCGGGGGCAAGCGGTAAGCGGCTCGTCGGACATGCGCTGCTTGACTTCGAAGCCCTCACGGCAATAATCGCAGTGCTTGTCCGTTGCGGCTTTGTATTCGTAAAGCGGCATTTCCGGCCTCCTTGGCCCCATTCTTTCAGTGTCCGGACCATCGCTTGCGGGAGCGGCCCGCAGCGCTCTTTCCTTCTAATTTTACCCGTTTCGGCGCTTCGCGCACATCGCCGCCTCCCCGGAAAGCTTTTCAGTCGCTGAGCAGCTTCTTGGTCTCTTCAAGGGAAGGCACCCTGCCTGAGACCCTCACGCTGCCGTCTACGACAAGAGCCGGCGGCACCATGACGCCGAACCTGAGGATTTCGCTCAGATCGGTGACCTTTTGGAGTTCGTACCGAAGCCCGAGTTCCCGGGCGGCCCGTTCAACGATTTCGGCAAGGAGTCTGCATTTCGGGCAGTCGGTTCCGAGAATTTGTATTTTTTTCATGGACCTGCCTCTTGCTCCTCTTGCACCGGTTCATGTCAGCGCACCGTAAAGCATACCGGCGCACGCGCTGAGCGAAACGACGATCAGGCAGAAAGTCAAGCATTTCTTCCAGCCGAGAATCTTTCCTATGACAAGAATATTGGGGAGTGACACCGCCGGTCCTGCAAGAAGGAGTGTAAGCATCGGACCGCGGTGCATGCCCAAGTCTCCCAGAGCTTGGCAGATCGGGATCTCGGTGAGCGTAGCGAAATACCAAAAAGCTCCCGCGGCCCCGGCGACGAGGTTTGAAAGGAAAGAATTGTCACCCACAAGCGCTGCAACGTATTTTTCAGGAAGAAGCGTGCTGAAGAAACCTACCACAAAAACACCGCCGAAAAGAAGCGGAACAAGCAACTTTGCGAATTCCCAGGTGTTGGCAAACCAGAGTTTGACTTCCCGGCGTTCAAACCAAACGCCTGTCATGAGCGCCACCAGAAGACCGAGAAAGCCTGCAAGCCACCAGCGTATACGATATATCCGGAGCACCCATGTCTCAGGCTGTTCCATGCGGGTGATCTCGGCCTTTGAAAGCGTGACCTTTTCGTCCCGTTTGTGTCTCCTCCAAGGCTCCTTGAGTTGAAGGACCACCTGGTTTCGCATTTCGTGGAGGAGAACGGCGGAAACGCGATCGCCCTCTTTGGTTTCAATCTCAACGTCACCCGGGTTGTACCAGTCGCTGAAAACAAGGAATCCGATCATGCACGCAAGAAAGACGCCGGTTTTCCAAGCCGGGCGTTTCGGTTTTTCAGGCTCGGGAAAAGCCGCCGCCGCTTCGTATCTTTCTGTTTCGGCTCGTCTGAAGATAAGCGCCATGAGAACGCCGATCACCACCGCAAAGAGCACGGCTCCGGCGGCACGCGCCGCCCCCAAAGAGAAACCGAGCACGCGGGCTGTGAGGAATATCGCAAGTATGTTGATCGCCGGCCCGGAGTATAGGAACGCTGTTGCAGGCCCAAGGCCCGCCCCGAGCCGATAAATGCCGGCGAACATCGGTAGGACGCTGCAGGAGCAGACGGCAAGAACCGCTCCCGAGACCGATGCGACGGCGTATGCGGCTGTCTTGTTGGCTCGAGGCCCGAGGTAATAGATTACCGAGGCTTGCGACAGGAATGTTATGAGGGCACCTGCTATGAAAAGTGCGGGCAGTACGCAGGCAAGCGTATGATTGCGGACGTACCACTGGAGCAGCCCGAAGGCTTGGAGGATAGCAGCCTGTATCTTCGGATTCCCGAGCGGAAGAAAGTATGCCGCAAGGAAAACCCCGATCATGGCGCCGGCGATCTTAAGTTCTCGTTTCATTTACACGCCTCCCGGAAGTTTGAAGCAGACTTATTATTGGGTATTTGGCCATATTACCAAATAACATTGGGGCCTACAACCTGCGGTGAGAGCGGCACTTGATCCCTGCGTCCTCAGGCTTCCCTGTATGCCCGCGCAAGCTCC
>CAZGYL010000826.1:0-2330 GCA_964529985.1 uncultured Planctomycetia bacterium
CTTGCCGCCGTGGCGGTTCTTTTTGCAGCGGTTATGTCGCGAACGCGAGGGGGAGGCGGTGCTCTTCTTGTGATTGGTTGCCTTGCAGGTTATGGATTGCTTCTCCTATCGCTGTTTCTCTGGGCCAAGGGAAGCGGGCGGCCCGCCGACATTCCTTGCTTCAGTGCCTTACTTTCCTCCTTTTTCTTGACATTGCTTTTTTCTCTTGCGTTCCGAGAGCTTCTGCGTCCTGGAGGTGCCGGGCGGTGCTGACACGGCTTCGAATAATGGATTTCGGAACGCTGGGGGTGTTTCTCCTCCTCTGCGCCTACCTTTTCGATTTGCAGATAATACAAGGCCCCGCTTGGAAAGAGCAGGTTGAAAAACGAGCGTTTCGGCCTTCTCTAACCGCTTACCGGCGGGGTTCCATCTCTGCTTCGGACGGCACTACGCTCGCAACCGACCGGGCGGTCTTTGATCTTGTGGGCACCCCAGGTGAACTTTTTCCGGTTCGTGCCTCGCTGCTTCTTCTTCTTGACCAACTGGACCGCTCTGCCAGAAAAGAGAAGATTCTACTGGAAGAAGCTGCTTTCAAAAGGCCGCCGTCGCTGACTCTCGAGGCCCTTGAACGCAAATGGGCCTCCGGTCCAAGCAGGGTCTTTGTTCGCATGCTTTGCGCGATTCCCTTCAGCAGGAAGGTCTTGCTCAAAGGACTCCCCGGCGGACTGAAAGCCGCTTTTTCCTTCCGGCGGAACCACGACAGCCTGCCTGGGAAAAGGCTGTGGGATATGTGGTTTGAGCCCGGGCGTCTCGGTGCTGCGCCTCCCCGTGACGGCCGCAGCCTGTGCGAACTGATCCGGGCACTTTGCAGAAAAGATCATGCGTTTAGGGCTTTTCTCGCCCGCCTCAAGCGACTTCTCGGCCTTGACCCCGCCGGGGGCTTGTCTCCGCTTGATCCGGTGTTTGAGCGCTGCTTTGCTTTGGAGCGTGAGGTGGTTCTTTTGGAGGACTTGCCGGAAGAGGAAGGCAGCCGACTGAGGCGCCATGTCAACTTGAGATGGCGTTACTTCAAAGGGATCAAGGTCAAAGCTATTGACCAAGGCGGGCTCTTTTTCCACAGGTTCAAATGGCAGGTGTCTTTGCGCGCGCCGACTCGGAGGCCTGCTGAAAAGCTCCGGAGAATTCTTTCTGCATTCGGGCGGCCGGAACTTGTTGAAAGGTACCGCAAAGGCTGCCGGAGGATTCTCTCGCGTTTTTTTGAACCCTCAGGATCTCGATTACAGCCGGCCCTTTTGGAGCGCGCGGAAAGGCGGTATTGGAGGAGTTTCCGCGCGTTTTTGAAGGAAAAAGGCGAGCGGGTCCGCGAGAAAACCGATCGCAAGTTTGTTCTTGCTTGGGAGTTGGCCGAAGCCGAGCGCTCGCGATACCTGGAGCACGCCTTGTTCTCGCACACGCAGATGCTTGTTCCGGACGTTTTGCGTTTCGGCCGGGCGGGCCTCAAATGTGTTTCGGTCTTCCCGGAAGGGGAGGCGGTTCAGATAAGAATCAGACACGTGCGGCGATATCCGCTCGGCGAACCCGTTGCCACGCTTGTGGGGCTTGCGCGGCGGCGCGACAGAGCAGGTCAAGAAAACTTCGGAGGTTCTTCAGATAAGGCATCGGACCGATCGCTTATCGAAGCTCTTTGGGAGGCGTCGGACCGCAAGCAATGTTTCCGCACGCTGAGGTTGAACCGCACCGTGACGGCGCTTCCGTGGGAGCTTATAGGTATCCAGGGGATAGAGCGGCTTTGCGATGCTCAGCTTCGGGGCTACCCCGGTCTGCACTTGCGCACAAGCACCGAAGCTCTGACCGTGCCTCCTCTTAACGGCCAAGATCTTAAGCTTACTGTGGATCCGCAGCTGACAATCTTTCTTTACAAAACCATTGACCGGATCACTCGCGAACAGGGCTTTGCAGACCGCCAGGGATTCGCAATCGTTTCGGATGTGCGCGACGGAAGCTTGCTTGCTCTTGTAAGCTTCCCCGGCTTTGAGCCGGAGAAGTACGTCTCAGGAGACGAATCCTATCTGCGATATCTCCAGGCACTTCACCGCAGGCAAGCCGCTCCTCTGATCAACCACTGCTTTCTGCCCCAGCTGCCGGGCTCTGTCTTTAAACTTGTTGTGGCTGCTGCGGCTCTGGAAGAAAAAGCGATCGCGCCTTCGAGGCGCCTTTTCTGTCCCGGCAATTCGCGCCCCAAGTGGTTCTGCCAAAACCACGCCGCTGCCGAGCTCAATCTGCATGACGCTCTTGTGCGGTCTTGTAACGCTTATTTTGCAGAGATAGGAACCGAGGCCCTGGGAGCCGAG
>CAZGYL010000827.1:0-2325 GCA_964529985.1 uncultured Planctomycetia bacterium
TAGAAAACACAGATAACCTCAAAAGATAAGGAACTTCGTGCGCGGTCCGGCTTTCGATACCTTCTCCATAGAATCGTTTCCGCACCGAGCAGGCGCTTGGTTTTTTCTTCGACCGGCACATCTTCCCCCATGTAAGGTCCTATGCGCAGCGGCAGGGAAGAGGCTGCGAAGGTGCCGCTTCGGCGTGTGTAGCCGTTGGGTGCCAAGAAGCTGAAAGCCGTCGCTGTAAAGACGAGGATAAGCGCGAATGCAGGGCAGGGCGCTGGATGGGCTTTTTCTCTTGGAGCCGAAGCGGATTGTGTTACGTTGTTTCCGCTTGGACGTGCAAGAAGCGCCAGAACGAGTGCTCCCGCTGCGATAAGAACGAGTCCTGTGAACGTGTGGGTGGAAGTTGCCGCTTCAAGCCCGGCGAAGTGCGCAGCAGCAATGGTCACCCCAATCCGCAGGATGTTCAGCAAGACAGCTGCAACCGGAGCTGCGGCGATAAGAAGAAGACGCCTGCGGAGCGAAAGGGACCGCAACTCTCCGAGAAAAATCGCCACAATAAGCAGGGTGATAACACCTCGAAGCCCGCTGCAGGCCGATTCAATGGACAGGGTTCCCCCCGGCAGAATCACCGTTGTCCCGGCAGCCTGCGCGGGAAGGCCCAACAGGCGGGCAAGCGTGCAGCTTGCTGCTGTGGCAAACAGGCGCATAGGGAGGGTGATCGATCTAACCAGCGCACCGGGCGGGGGAAGGAGAAAAAACGACAAGGCGATTTCAAAGGCCGTCTTGCGCAGAAACGCCGTACCAAGGAACCATGCGCAAAGAGTCCAGAGGAAGAGCAGCAATCCGAAGGTTTCGACAGACGGCACGGCAGCCTGTTTTCCGGCCAAAAAGAGCAGGAGAGCCGCCGGCGCTATAAAGGGTGCGGCCTGTGCGCTTGAGCGTGGGAGGCGGCTGAGTTCCCGGCGTTTGCGCCAGAGCAGAAAGGCCAGGAAGGGGATCACCAGGAGTTCGTGCGAGTCTGCGGGCGCCGACAGGTAGCGGGGTGCGGCCCGCAGAAGCTCCCGCACAACGAGAGCCCCGCCCGCAAGAGCGGCCGCGCGGAGCAGCCGGTCTTGCCCCCTCAAATCCTCGCAGCAAGAGGGCCTTGCGGCCGGGGTTCTGACGGTGGAATTCTCTGTTTTAAGCGGCATGGCTCCAGCCGGGCTCGTAAAGTGATCCTTGTTCTTGTTTTCGGTCCGCTCCGGCACTCACTGGCGCTCAAAAGCCTGGAAGGAAGGGTTCGAGGTGGTATAGTTGTTGGGCCTGTCCGGCGGGCAGTGAAGCTCCCGCCGGGGTAAACGGTGCAATCTGTTGGACTTACAAGAGGAGGAACCCCATGCGGATTGAGATCGAGTACTGCGTTGTTTGAAACTACCAGGTGCGAGCCGCCGGTCTGGCGGAGCAGATCAAGAAGGCCACCGGTGCCGAGGTCCGGCTTGTCCGGTCCTCAGGAGGGGCCTTTGAGGTGAGAAAGGACGGGGAACTGATATTTTCCAAGCTTCAAACAGGCCGATTCCCGGAGCCGGAAGAGATCCTCTCCAAGCTCAAGTAAGGCGTTTGCGGCCGGTTCGGCCGCTCCCGGGCCGCTCCACCCCTTAGCGATTTTTTCTTTGGGGGAGTTGCACTTCCGCCGATTTTAATCTATCGTACCCGGAGTGGGTTTCCGGCGGCGCCGGTGGATCCGCTTGCCCGGGCTTGAGAATTTCAGGCCGGGCGGCTTTAGGGTGCCCGGGGCAACGGACTGGGGCCCGGCGCGGAGGGCCCTTTCCGGAGCGGTTACACCGGTGCGGGCTTGCAGGTACAGATCGGAGGTGAATGCATGGCGAGCCGAGTAAAAAGGATCTTGGTTGTCGAAGATGACGACAGCACGCGGGATTACCTGACTTCAGTCTTGGAAGAAAAGGGATTCACCGTTGATGCGGTCGCCACAGCCGAAGAGGGACTTGAGCTTGCGCGGAAGGGGCGCTACGCCGCGTACGTTCTTGACATCATCCTGCCGAAGATGGACGGAAGGACGATGCTCCGCCGGCTCAGGGAAGAAGGCGACGAGACTCCGGTGCTGTTCCTCACTGCGCTTGACGAAGTCGAGGATCGAGTGCGGGGACTCGAGATAGGTGCGGACGACTATATTGTGAAGCCCTTTTCTTACGAAGAGCTCGTAGCGAGGCTGAAGGCTGTTATCCGGCGTGCAAAAAGTGATGTGTTGCTGCGGGTTTCGATCGGTGACTTGGAGATCGATCGGGTTGAGCGGCGCGTCACTTATAAGGGCCGGGCGATTGATCTGACTCAGAGGGAGTA
>CAZGYL010000828.1:0-2324 GCA_964529985.1 uncultured Planctomycetia bacterium
ACACTTTCAACATGCCGCGTTTCAGTTATTTCCGCTTCCTGCCGCAGGACTTTGAGGAGTACCAGACGCTCTTCGAAGGGACCTTTCTGCTTTTTGACGGCTTTGTCAGAGAATTCACCTACCGCGCATCCCAGAGGGCGGTTGAAGAAAGCCGTGCTGCGCTTGAGGACACGAGACGCCTCATCGCGCTTGCCGTCGAACAGACTTATTATGAAGCGCAACTTGCCGCTGAAAACCTGCGGATCGCAGAGGCAGACGCGCAATTCAATCAAAGTCTGCTTGAAGAAACACAAAAGCGCTACAAAGTCGGCCGGGCAAGCCGCTCTGATGTCTATAACTTTGAGATCCGCCTTAAGGCCGCTCAAAGCAGCGCGCTTCAAGCCCGGCGGGCGCTTGAACTTAATTACATTTTCTTGGAAGAGCTTTTGAGTCTTGAGGAAGGTGTACTGGGAAGCAAAACGAAGCTCGAAGAACTCGGGCCGGAACCTGAAGGATTGCTCGCCGAGCAGAGCGCCGGGCTGTGGCTCGACCGTGCCGAGGTCAAAAGACCCGACCTTAAACAGCTCCGCATGGCGCTGCAGAGAGCGGATGATGAAATAAAAGCTGCGCTCAGTTCCTTTTTGCCTTCCGTTCTTCTTACCGGGCAGTTCGGGTTCCGGGATCTGGACCGCCTGCATTACGTGCGCGACACGAAATATTCCGCATTACTGCTGAACTTCGGTTGGGTGTTTTTCGACAGGGGCAGGAAGATTGCAAATTACAAAGAGGCCAGGGCCAAGCGCGATGAAACCGCAGCGCTGTTAAGGCGCAGGCGGCTTTCGGTTTTTAAGGAGGTCCGCAAGGCGCTCGCCGTGCTCCGCGAAGCGCAAAAGCAGGTGGCTCTTACCAGACGCACAATGGAGCTTGCCGGCCTGACGCGCGATCTGGTGCAGAAGGAATACAAGGCCGGGAAGGCCTCGCTTACACGGCTGAACGAAGCGCAGCACGATTTCGTTCAGGCGCAAGCCCGCTACGCGCAGTCGAGGATCAGGTTGCGGCAGGCTTGGGCGGTGCTGCTCGCACAAGCGGGATCACCGGACCGGGATTTGCCGGAGGATTAATCGTCCCAGTAGACGTCCCGCTCCCACGGATCGACTTCCTCGGATTCTTCCCACCTGTTTACGGGAAGCTCAGGACTTACAGGCTCTTTCCTATGGGCGAATCGGATCGCCTCAACGACTTCAGAAGGTACTTCGGTCACGTCCTCAACTTGAGCCGGGTCTACAACCACTCTGTCTCCTGAGCAGAGATCTTCCCAAGCCTGGTCAGCGCCTCTGTAGGCAAGCAGCCGCTTCACTTTTTGGGTTTCATTATCGAGACGAAGGATCAGGCAGTAGACTCTGCCGGACTCGAAAGTGGGGGTGCAGCCGGTAGGAGCCATGATTTTCTTCCTCCCTCTCTTGCTTCTTTCCCTTGCCTGGATTCCTTGGAATATGCCTTTGTCAGGCTAACTACGTTATCGGCCGGCGGTCTGGTCCGCTTAAGGCTTTCCGGTCCGGCTTTTCAGGGATCTTTTTCCTTGCGTATATTCGTTCGGAAAGGATACGGCAGCGACTTCAAGCTGTCTTTCAGCGAGGCATGTCCCAGGATGAGGTTCAGATCGCTTACGAATCCGGAGATCGCTCCCCCCGCTGCGCCCATTGCCGCAAGACAAGCGAACGCCGGGGGAACGAGAACAACTGCCGCCGGTATTCCGACAACAGGCGGTAAAGTCTCGAATTCCTCTTCAGGGTCCCCTTCGTCTTCGTCTTCCCCTGCTTCCGCAAAGGCTTGCACCGGGAAGGTTATCGTGCAGACCAAGGGTTTAAAAGCAGTGCAGCCCGTCATGAAAGCGGACACTAACAAGGTTGCAAGAACATTCGGCTTCAGCATGATAGAACTCCTTCCCGACCGCAGCGGCGTCAACGAGATTGATTGTATGCGCTGAGTTCCTCCTTGTCAGCGTATTTCGAGTACCGGCGGGGCGGGTACGCACAACCGTACGCCGCCGGGAAGATCAACCGCCTCGGGCGGGCGGAGAAGCGCCCTCCCGGCCCGAAACGCTTCGACCCAAACCTGAAATGTATGCGTGCCTTCTTCCCGGAGCTCCGGGAGGAGCAATCGGCATACAGCGGTTTTCCGCTCCTTTGAGTTCAGTTCTACAAGCGGAGGAGGGATCGAAAGCAACCGCAGAAGGGGCGGCAGGTGAAGCACGAAGCGCTGCGGGCGCTCCAGGACGCAGTTCTTCAACTCAACGCGCAGCGTAAGCGGGAAACGCTCCCCGAGGGACATGCGCGCTGCGGGAG
>CAZGYL010000829.1:0-2323 GCA_964529985.1 uncultured Planctomycetia bacterium
CACCGGAAAGGCGGCATGAGGGTGCGGAAAATGGGAACGATTTGTGAGCAGTGTCGTTCTGTTGGAGGTAATTTTTCCTCGCTCGTAAGATGCGGCTCCGGTCAGTGGATTTGCCGCAAACGGGTGTTCAAGGAAACCGTGCACCTACCCAGAACATGTAATTTGAAATGATCCGTAATCAGCTCCTTAGCTCTCGAGCTCAGCCTGATGCTGTAAAAGGGAAAGGGCGAGGAGAAAAAGGCGTCAGGCGTGACTTCAATCACCCGATCGCCACCGAGCCCGTCTCGCCGCTTCTTACGCGGATGCATTCCTGGAGTTCCAAAACGAAAATTTTTCCGTCTCCGATACGACCGCCGTCGGTTCTGGCTGCGGTTAGAATTGCGTCGATCGTCGGCTGCAGAAAAGAGTCGTTGACCGCTATTTCCAACTTTATCTTACGAAGCAAAGTACCGACCTCTTTGTGGCCCCGGTACACCTCGGCTTCGCCCCGCTGGCGTCCGCGTCCCATAACCTGAGTCACCGTTACCAAGTGGATCTCTCTTCTTTCCAACTCATCCAATACTTCACGGAGTCTGTCCGGCTGAATGACGGCAATCACGTATTTCATGATTTCACCTCTCCGGTCGGTGCCGGCCGGTCACGGCCTAGTCAAGCACCGTGTAGGCGGTTTCGGCATGTTCGGTCAGGTCAAGACCGACACGCTCTTCGTGCTCCCGCACTCTGAGGCCGACAAGACCATCCACTGCTTTAAGCAGAATAAAACTCACAACCCCGGACCATACGATTGTGTAGACCACAGCTTTGATCTGTATGAGCACCTGCGCGGGGTTGCCGTAGAAAAGGCCGTTTGTGTCGTTTCCCGGGACGGCCGCCGTGGCCCAAAGTCCCGCAGCAACAGCGCCCCACATCCCGGAGATCCCGTGAACCCCGAACACGTCAAGCGAATCGTCGTACCCGAAATAGGGCTTGGCCACCGTTACGGCAAGGTATGATACTATGCTTGCACCGGTTCCTACGAAAAGGGCGCCTATTGCGTCGACGGATCCTGCGGCAGGCGTTATCGCCACGAGGCCGGCTACTGCACCTGTTATGAGGCCCAGAGCCGTGGCTTTACCCTCACGCGCCCATTCGATCAATGACCATACCAGACCCGCAGCGGCTGTGGATACATGAGTGACGACAAAAGCGTTTACCGCCGAGGCGTTGGCCGCACAGGCGCTTCCGGCGTTGAAACCGAACCAGCCGAACCAAAGCAGCCCGGCACCGAGAACCGCCAGAGGAAGATTATGGGGAGGGGAGATGCGTCCGGGCCAACCTTGTCGCCTTCCCAGGAGAATCGCTGCAACCAAAGCGGCGATACCGGCGTTTATGTGCACGACGGTTCCGCCTGCAAAATCAAGTGCCCCGTCCGATCCCAAACCGAAAAATCCGGTCGCCCCTCCCCAGACCCAGTGAGCCACAGGGCAGTACACAAAAAGAAGCCACAGGCCCATGAACAGGCAAAAGGGCCCGAAGCGCAGGCGCTCGGCAAAAGCGCCCAGAATAAGCGCGGGCGTTATAACGGCGAACATGCCCTGAAAGATCATAAAAAGCTGATGCGGCACGGTACCTTTCGGCTCAAAGCCGACGTTACGAAGGAGAAAGAAATCCGTACCGCCTATAAGGCCTCCGAGCGTACTGGGCGCAAAGGCGAGACTGTAGCCCACAAGTACCCACAATACGCTCATAAGGCACATGCACATGAAGCATTGTATGAGAACCGAAAGCACGTTCTTACGGCGTACGAGCCCGCCGTAGAAGAAGGCAAGTCCGGGGGTCATGAGAAGAACAAGCGCTGAGGCTGTAAGAAGCCACGCGGTATCACCGCTGTCTATCCCCCCACCCCCGGAAGAAGCCCACAGCGGTCCGGCGGGAAGAAGCGCAAAAAAAGCAATTGACAGATACCGAAAGGTACGGTGAGGAACGATCATACCGGCCTCCTGCGTGATTTCTTTTCCGAATGCCGGCTATGCAAGAAGTGTGCCGCATGGAAATTCGTGTTGCCGGAAAACGCTCGGTCGTAAGGAAATCAGCCTTTGTGAAAAGTAGGACGGAAAATTTTTCTGCAGGCGGGAATTCTCTACCTCAGCAGGCGGGCTTGATAAGAAGACCATTTTGTCGGCCTGGAGCTTAGGAGCAACAATTTTGTAGCAAAGGCCCGTGCAAGCCGCACCGAGGCGCCCCGAGTCCGGTTTTGGCGAAAAGCCAAAACCGGAAGGTAGTTATTGGATGAGGCACTATATGACCGTGCGTAATTCGTAGACACCCTTTCGACGCTGGGTGC
>CAZGYL010000830.1:0-2319 GCA_964529985.1 uncultured Planctomycetia bacterium
AGTCTTGACCGCGAACGAGAAAAAGATTCTACGAATCATGCACACTTATATAGACTCGAACGCTTACCGTGTTATCCGAACCGGTACTCAACTTAGAGCCACATCCAAAACCATCATTACGGTGAATCCGGCCATCAGACCCAATGTGGCCAGGTCGCCGTTGCCGCCTACTTGAGAAGTCGGAACAAGCTCCTCCACAACCACGTAAATCATCGCACCCGCGGCAAAAGCCAGTGCATAAGGAAGCATCGGCTGCGCCACCATTACCATAGCCGCCCCCAGGACCCCTGCAACCGGCTCCACAGCGCCTGAAAGCTGGCCGTACCAGAAAGCGCGCAATCTTGAAAAACCTTCACGCCGCAGCGGCATGGACACCGCAAGTCCTTCGGGAAAGTTCTGAAGGCCGATACCGAGCGCAAGAGCAACGGCTCCCGCCAAACTTGCTGAAGGCAGATTGTAAGCCACCGCTCCGAACGCCACTCCCACGGCCAGTCCTTCCGGAATATTGTGGAGGGTTATGGCAAGGACGAGAAGTACGCTGCGCCGCCAACTTGTGTGGACTCCTTCTGCTTTTTCGATCGGCAGAAAAAGATGGAGGTGGGGCAGAACGTAATCAATGGCCCGGAGCACAAGTCCACCCAACAAGAAACCGACCGCAGGCGGGAACCACGATCCAACGGCATGGCATTCAGAGAGTTCTATGGCCGGAGCAAGCAACGACCAGTAACTTGCCGCGATCATAACGCCCGCTGCGAAACCGAGCATTGAATCAAGAAGTTTTCTGTTTACGCGCTTTGCCAGGAAAACGCTCGACGCTCCCAAAGCCGTTACGGCCCAAGTAAAAAGCGTTGCAAGAAATGCTTGGACAACGGGGTGCAGGGTTTTGAAAAACTCCACAACTCCTCCCCGCGGAGATCCCTCAGGACCCCGCATGCTCAGATAGGCTGCAGACCGGCTTGCGCGCTCCCGCCGCATGCGCCGAGGTGGAGCCCCGGGTCAAGAACGCTGCAGAGTATACCCGCCGCGCCCCTGTCGTGCACCCCGTCTGTCCCACCGGCGTAGCGGCCGGTAGACCCGGAGTGCGCTATCTTGTGACTTGAAAACATGTTACGCAGGCACAGCCACTCCGGCGGCACCCCCCTTGAACTTGAAGGCTCGTTTTCCGTAGAATGGGAGTGTGGTCGGAATGGACCGCTGAGGCGTTGTGGACGTTCGGCGAAAGGAGGTCAGAGGGAGGTCTACCGACATCGGGCCCGGATTTGGGTTTGATTGTTTCGTATGCTGTTCCGTGCCTACCGACGTGTGAGCATGTGCCGAACATGAAAACAAACAGCCCGCCGGGAAGGTACCGAATGCACATATACAAAGTGAGTTCGGAACGGAAAAAGGTTCGGACTGTAAACAGGTGTGTGTAAACAGGTGGCTTTGTAACGAGGAAAGGGGAAGAGCGCCATGAATAAGACACGCATTGTACTCGGCGTGCTGGCCTCGCTCTGCTTACTGGGTGCTGCCGTAAACGCCCAGCCGGTTCTGAGAGGGGCCTTCATCTTCGGATCACGGGCGTTGGATTGCGAGACGCCCAACGCCCCGGGCACAAAGTACACGGTGGTCCACCACGTAAACAAACAGCCGGACCCGATCGCCTATGGCTACGACGGCCACCCCTACGGGTTTGAGGTCATTGACCCGGGGAACACGGCTCGAGGTGGATTCGCGCAGTTCGGTCCGTTTGACGATTCAGCGAACAACCGCAACGCTTTCGGTGATACGTGCCCCGAGGAGATTTATGACTCATTCATTGGGTTTAAGAATTTCACCAACCCCTGCAACAAAGATGTTGTGGGAAATCCCAATTCCAGGTGCAGCACGGTCATAACTCCCGAAGGCGGTATCTTCCGGGTGGACGTCCCGAACGGACTTTACCGGTTTGTGCTTGTTGTAGGTGATGCGGATAATCCGCACGCCCACTGTGTGCTTGCTGAAGACGGCGGCTCCGGCCCTCCGAGCAACATCGGCTCAAACTACGTTGTCTTGATTCAGAACCATGACCAGGCCCAATACGACTTCGCTCCTGCGCGGGCTGATCGTCCCGGGGCCGGGGTATTCGGTGCCGTAGGATTCGACGACAAGTTGCCGCCGCAAGGAGACGGCGTGGACAATGATCCCGCTTTTGTCTACTACGATGAAAACGGCCTCCCTACAGCCGGAAAACCAAACTCCCCGATTCTTGAAGTCACGCAGGGCTATATTCGTATTCACCTGCTGCAGGGCAACTCCAACCCCGGACCGGGCGGCAAGAATCCGGATCCTGAAACCGGT
>CAZGYL010000831.1:0-2317 GCA_964529985.1 uncultured Planctomycetia bacterium
CGGCTTTGCACCGCATCGGGTTGCTGAAAGCGCGATTCAGGCTGCAAAGAGCGCCTTAGGCCCCACGCTCAAGCTCTATGGCAAGTACGGTTATCGGGATTCGGATTTCCTGCCCGAGGATAAAGACTGGTCCGTTGGAATCGCAATAGAGCTTCCGCTTTTTCAAGGTTTCTCAAGGCCTCATGCATTAACCAAGGCAAAGCATACGCTTTCCAAGGAAAAGGCGCAGATCCGCCAGCTTCTCCTCCAGGTCAGGGAGGAGGTGTGGAAGACTTATCAGGATTTGAACGAAGCATACGAAGCCACCAAAGCTGCTCAGATCCTTGTAAGACAGGCCGGGGAAAGCCTGAGACTCTCCAAGCAGCATTATGAGGCCGGTGTTTCAACGATAAACGATCTTCTCGATGCACAAACCGCTCTTGCGCGCGCCGAATTCACCGCCGTTGATTACCGCCTGCAATATTACCTTGCAAAAGCAGCCCTCGCCCGTGCAACCGCTGCAATACTTAATGAAAATTAGAACCCCGGGCATGTCCACGGTTTCCTCGGGTACTCGTTTTGAACAAAATCTTTCCAACGAGACGGTGCGCATACTCCGTTATCAAACTCTTAGCGAAAAGTCTCCTTCCTGACTTTCATTGCAAGCAAACTTAAGCGCGGCCGATTGCTTCGGCGGCAATGTGAGTAGCTCCTTCTCCCCCAGCGCGAACTGCTCCGAAAAAGGACTCAGCGCCGGAGCAGTTTGCATTAGGCAGATACTCGCTCTATGCTATGGGCGTCTCACATATAGTTGCGGAAGTCATCTAATGCCGAACACAAGAGAGTGTCCGTGCGAGGGCAAGTCGTTGCCCCGCCTCCTTCGACCCGGCATTATGGCGTTCCTTGCGCAGGGTGAAGCCCATGGATATCAGATAGCCCGGCACCTCTCTCAATTGCGCATGTTCGCCGATCGCCGGCCGGATCACGCCGGCATCTATCGTGCGTTGAAAGAGATGGCCGACGAAGGTCTGGTGAAGTCGTCCTGGGAGATCGGAGATGCCGGCCCGGCAAAACGGGTTTTTGCATTGACTCCGTACGGCAGGAAGTGCTTGAAGACATGGCGGGCGACATTGCTCGAGTACCGCAACGCCGTCGATGAGCTGCTCCGACTCCTTCGGCATGTAACGTAGGAGCTTCGACAATGAACCGACGGGCCTTGGCGCAGGAATGCGTTGCGGAAGTCCCCGGAACGCACACGCTGCTTTTCTTCGGTGCCGGATCGGCTCACACCGCCCTACCGGCCGGAGCCCGCAGAATAGGAGTACAGCCATGAAAAAGGTTCAGCTTATTCTGGTCGGCGGGTTTCTCGGTGCAGGCAAGACCACACTCCTGTGGCAGGCTGCAAGCCGCCTGGCTGCTCAAGGCAAGCGGGTCGGCCTCATTACGAACGACCAGGCTCCGGATTTGGTGGACACCGGTTTGCTCTCGCAGCTGGGCATGCCGGTTCAGGAAGTAGCCGGAAGTTGTTTCTGCTGCAACTTCGCCGGCCTGATTCAAGCTGCTGAGAGGCTTCAAAACGACCTGGACGCCGATGTGCTGATCGCCGAACCGGTGGGCAGTTGTACGGATCTTTCCGCCACGATTCTCCAACCGCTGAAGGACAAGTTCCGGCAGAAGTTCCTGCTGGCCCCGCTGAGCGTCGTGGTCGATCCGCTTCGACTCCGCGATGTGCTTACCGGCGCTCCCGGCAAACTGCACCAGAGCGCCGCCTACGTTGTTCGGAAGCAAATGGAGGAAGCAGACGTTATCGTGCTGAACAAGATCGACCTACTGTTTGCGAAGGAGATCGAGGAGGCCCGAAAACTGCTCGCAGAGCACTATCCCGGCACACAAATACATGCGATTTCGGCCTTTAACGGTGAAGGTGTGGCGCAGTGGCTTACCGCCATTCTCAAAGGCGGAAGCCCCGGAAGTAAAATCGCTGACGTCGACTATGACACCTATGCAGAGGGCGAGGCCGTCCTCGGCTGGCTGAATGCCGCAATCCGGCTGACATGCCATGGGAAGGACGCAAACTGGCTGAAATTCTCCCTTGACTTCTTGCGCGGTTTGCAGAGCGCCTTCCAAGAGCGATCTGCGGCCGTGGGACACGTCAAGGTGCTGCTTTCGGGCGGCCAAAAGTGGTGCGTTGCCAATCTGACCCGGACCGACGGAGAGGTTGCCGTACGTGGCGACGTGCCGGGCACAATCAAAAAGGTCGATTTAACAGTGAACGCTCGGGTTGAGATGTCGCCTGAGGACCTGGAGCGCCTCGTTCGCAACCGGCTCAATGAATCCT
>CAZGYL010000832.1:0-2314 GCA_964529985.1 uncultured Planctomycetia bacterium
CCATGTATCCTGGCCTGCGGGGACGAAGTCGGCCCGTTTCAGAGCATCCCATTGGAGAAGGAGAGTTCCGTCGGGCTTGTGCTCAAGGAAAGGGATTCCGTCAAGCCACCAGTTTATTCCGCAGTTAAAGTCCGTAACAAACACCCCTTCGGGATTGTTGTTGTATCCAAAGCCGATCGAAAAGCCCCTTCCAGGCCCCGGCATGCGCAGAGCCGGGGTATGGTAGCGGACCGCCCCATCAACGTAACGTACCGGGGCCGAAGAGTATTCCTCCCCGCAATTCTCTTCCCGGGGTGGACAAAGCGTGACGGGATCGGAGGCATCACAGCCGCGGCAACATGGTCTATCGCGGTGGTTGCATGCCGTGGCGGTCCATTTCGCGGAGAAAACAAGAAGCCAAAAACAGACAGCCGAAACAAAGATCCCCACAATCTTGCTGACCCACCTCATGGCTACCTCCCCTTTACTGTCCGAGCTCCTGAAGCTCGGCTTCAGCCCGCGCGATAATTGCCTGGAGCCGCTTTATCTCGATCCCGGAGGACCTATCCGCCGTTCGCTTTACCCTGGCGTTTAACCGCCCGATCAGGTCATTAAGCAAACGGACCCGTTCTTCTGTCTCCCGTCGCGCAATGTCTTCCAAAGCTTTATTTATTCTTTCATTCCAGCTCGCACTGAGCGTCTCAAAAGTCTGTAAGGCCCCTTGAGTTGCGAAAAGGCCCCGTGCCCCTTCGATGGCTGCAAGCGCCCCCTCGTAATTTTTGTCGTGCAGGAAAGCTTCGACGCAGGCGATAAGGCCCTGAAGACGGAGATCCTCTGTTTCCGCCTGCCCGATGAGGCGTTGGAGCTCAAGCGCCCTGTCCGTTTCGGTCTCCACGTGCTCTATGAGGGGCCTTTCCATCGCATACATGATCCGCGCTTTAAGCCCGAACTTTTCCTGGTAGAGCTGGAAGTACTTTTCAACAACCTCGCTGTACTCGGAGCGGTGCCACCTTGCGAAGAAATCCAGCGCTCTGCCCAATATGCCTATGTAGGGTTCACGGGGCTCAAATTCCGTCCACAGGGCTCGATTCTCAGGCGCTTCCGGGTTTTGCAGGATCTCGTAAAGAGCAAACCCGAGGTGCCAATCGATTCCGCCAAGCGATTCCGGCACAAGATCGCTGTCTCCGTTGAAGTCGGCGAGTAGTGACTTGAATTCTTGGAGAGCTTCGGAAAGCTTTCCTTCAAAGGCAAGGGCGTTTATAAACCCCACGCGATTGGCGTAGTCCTTATTACCCGAGGCGATCCTCTGCCGGTAGACCGCCGAGGAGAAAGGAGGCCATGGCTCGTACTGTCTCCTTCCCCGGGGGAGAGAAAGAGGCTTGAATTCTGCGCCCGTATCCGGAGCTATGCTGATAAGGAGGTGTCTCTTGAGTTCATCGCCTACAAAGTAAAACCCTTCGACTTCGCTTGGTATCGTTCCGAACGGGGTATCGGACCACTTAAGTACCCACGTCTCGAACCGCTCACCGCTTACCTCGGGAATGACCGTCCAACGGCCGGGATGACTGCGTTCAAAGGTATAGAACGTAAAGACGGCCCCTTCAATCCGGTAGGTTTGGGGATTGACGAAATAGGTCACAACAGGGGTGAAGGATGCCCATGAACGAAGCTTCGATTCGTTATAGGGAAAGTAGTGGCGGGTTGGAAGTGTTGCCGGTTCTTTGATCCAGTTGGGCGTTGAAATAAGGGTTCGGCACGTGTGGCTGTCTACCTGCACAAGGTCCCCGAGCTTGAGATCCTCCGAGCGCCTGAGGTACTCTTCGGGATTGAAAGCCCAGAGAACAAGGCACAGCCCTTCGCCGTAGGCAAGCATACCGCTTTCGAGGGCCTGCTGAGCGGGGTAACGGGTGACAAAAGGCAGAAGTTCGTTCATCCGGGACGAATAGAGATAAGAGCCCTCCTTCTGCCACCATTCCTCAATGTCCCCGTTTTCGTTTAAGTGCGAAAGATAAAATCGGTCACCTTTGCCTGCAAGGCTCACCCGGCCTTCCCGGGACACTTGCCGGCCTTCCGGCGGGTGAATCCAATCAAGGCCGGTTTTAAACGAACGCGGCCCCAGGCCGTCGCGGTTCCAATCCCTGGGCTCCTCCTTCAAAAGCTGCCAGGTAATCCTAAGGCCCCAGGTCTGTGAAGTGCTTGCAGCCTGCTTGCAACCCGCGAGGAATGCCTCCACCTCGGGGGAGAAATCGAAACGCAGGGGTCTTTCGGAAGCAAGAGCAGAACCCTGAAGCGGATTCGGGGAATCCCTCGACTCGGTACCTGCTGCACCGGCAAC
>CAZGYL010000833.1:0-2311 GCA_964529985.1 uncultured Planctomycetia bacterium
CCTCGGTTGCAGCATGTCCGCTGTTGACCGTCGCCTTGGGTTCGGGCGGGCTTGCACTCGCTTTTCCTTTTCTTTCCTTTCCCTTTGGCTGTATCTCGGACGTTTCACTGGAAATCCTCTTGCTTCTGAGCGAAGCGATAGCCGAGCTGCCCGGCAACACCGTTTCGATTCCGCCCCTAAGCGGTTCGGTTGTCCTCATCGCCGTCTGTCTCCTTTTCCTGGAGTCACGCCCGACTGCGTTCCTGAGCCTTCTCTGCATTGTTCTTGCTTCTTTTTTCCCGGCGCAATCTCTGCTTCCTCGCGGAATCACCGTGTTCCAGCTGCAGCGCGGCCAAGTTGTTTTCTGCAGAATCGCTCAACCCGAGGGAGACGATTTCACACTTCTCTACCTCAGGTGCCCTCCCCCGTCTTTTCTTCTCAGAATCCTGCGCTACTTGAGAGTACGGAAAGTCTCCGTGCTTGTACTTGCAACACCGGGTGCAAGAGCTGTTGTTCAAAGCGAGCTTACACTGCGGCAAGAGGGAGCCTCTTTGAAGTACGGTTCTCTCAAATTGCAGGTTTATCCGCTCACTGACGGCTCGGTATGCACGGTTTTAGCAGCGGCCGACTACACGGTTTCCTTAGGCGTTCCTCCTCCCGTTGGAAAGGTAGACCTAATCGTCGGTGATCCTGATCCCGCCGTCCCGGTTGCCTGTGAAACGCGATACGTGATCTCAACCGGCTCGGAGCCTGCAGGCGTTCCTCAACAAAACGCCCGGCGCGTATTTTCGGTTCACAACGAGGGCGCTCTCAGGTGCAGGTACCGCCTGGGCGTCTGGGAGATCTCACCTGCCCGCTGAGGTGAGCTTTCCGTTCCCTGCACTGCTGACAACATCCTCGTAACCCCCTACACTATGCAGCACATAAGCGAACGCTCCACAAGAAGGAGACAAGCCACATGGTCCGAGCCGATCCGAGCCGAACTCAGCAACTCCCCTTCAGGCCGCTTTATTGGGAGGGCACTCCTGAGGCGGGTCACCTGGAGA
This sequence comes from uncultured Planctomycetia bacterium, assembly GCA_964529985.1. GTDB lineage: Bacteria > Planctomycetota > UBA8108 > UBA8890 > UBA8898 > CAZGYL01. The sequence goes on from CAZGYL010000833.1 coordinate 1,026, forward strand.
TAATAGATCAGCGCAAGCTGCCTGCCTGCTGCGAAGTGCTGCGGCTCACCGGGGCCGAAGAGGTCTTTGAAGCTCTTCGGACACTGCAGGTCCGCGGCGCTCCGGCCATTGGAGCCGCAGCCGCATACGGCGTCCTGCTTGCCGCACGCAAGGGCCAAAGTGCGGCGCAGATTCGCCGACTTGCAGAAGAGGGCGCGCGATTCCTTGCCGGAGCACGGCCGACTGCAAAGAACCTTTTCTGGGCGCTTGATCGAATGAAGAAGCTCCTCCAGTCGGTAAAGGCCGAAAAGCCGGCTGATCTCCTCAGCACCCTGCTCCAAGAAGCCAGGGCGATCGAGGAGGAGGACCGCCTCGCGTGCGAGAAGATCGGCCGCAACGCTCTTGCCGTCCTGCCCGACCCCATTCGGGCTATGACACACTGCAACGCGGGTGCTCTTGCGACCTGCGGCATCGGCACGGCCCTGGCCGCGTTCTACCTCGCCCATTGGGAAGGCAGGCAGGTGGAGGTCTTTGTCCCTGAGACCCGCCCTTTGCTTCAAGGTGCGCGTCTTACCGCTTGGGAGCTTACCCAGGCGGGGATTCCGGTCACTGTTGTTGTGGACTCAGCGCGCGCATACGTTCTCCAACGCGGACTTGTAAACTGCGTAATCGTCGGGGCGGACAGGATCGTGCGAAACGGCGATACCGCCAACAAGATCGGTACATACGAGCTCGCGGTGGCGGCTAAACGGCACGGGATTCCTTTTTACGTTGCAGCACCCGCCAGTACTTTCGATCTTTCGCTGCATTCCGGGAACCAAATCGAAATCGAGGAACGCGATTGCAGCGAAGTGCTATCTCTTCCCGATGGAAGCCCTGCAGCACCACCCGGGGTTCCATGCTTCAACCCGGCCTTCGACGTAACGCCTGCCGAGCTTATAACAGCGTTTGTAACCGAGAAGGGAGTGCTGCGCCCTCCTTACGAGAAAACGATCCTCGAAACGATATAGAGTCCAACCTATATGACCGTGCGTAATTCGTAGACACCCTTTCGACGCTGGGTGCCCGCATTAGCGGGCGCATCCCCCCACTTCTCCCAAATCTTGAGGTGCGGAATGCTTGCTCCGAGGAAAGACGCGAGAAGACGGACTCCTTCTCTGCGCGCCCCGGCTTTGTAGCGCTTGCCGGTTCTGTACGCGATCGGGGGGATAGCCCTTCTCGCGTCTTCCCTCGTCGCGCATTCCTTAAGAAGGGGGGGGACGGGAGGGGGGATTTCAAGGGACAGCCGGAAGCCGAGCGGTCCGAGC
>CAZGYL010000834.1:0-938 GCA_964529985.1 uncultured Planctomycetia bacterium
ATCTTTGTCAGGCGGGCGGCAGACACGTGGTCTCCACGGTTTTTACTTGCCCCCGGTCGGCGCAGGAAGCTGAGATTCGACTCGTAACCTTTCTGGAGGGTGAGGCTTCGTTCGATCAGATTGCACTTCGCAGGGCAGAGGGGGAAAGCAGCTACGCCGTTCTTACACAAGGCCCCTACACCGTGAGGTTTGATCGTACAGGGGTATTTGATGTCGTTGTCGGTAACGAAACCGTTTTGCACCGCGCCAGACTCATCACCGATATCGGGGTGGACGGCCTGCCGGGGCAAGCGTTGGGTGCTGGAAGTGTGCGGCGCTTCGAGGAGATCCCCGGCGGTAAGAAGCGCCGGGTAAGTGTGGCTCGAAACGTGTTCGATCCGGAACGAGGTGTTTGGTTCCCGCTCTACGAGGAAGTAAGCCTGGGCTCTGAGGGCGGTTCGGCCACTTGGATCCTTCCGGTTACGTTCGTTTCTCAAACGGATCTTCTGGCTTTTGCTTTCGGTCTGCCCGGCGATTCTTTCACAGGAGCGCGACGGTTCACTGCATACGGCCCTTTGGGCCGCAAGGCCGCTAACTCCAAAGAGCTTGCCGGCATGAAGGCCGAAGAGCTCGCTGTGGGTAAGCTTAGGGCCGCACCAGGGGCGTCTCTTCCGGAACGGGTCGTTTTTTCCTTCCCTTGTGTCGGTACACTGGTCCGCCAGGACGGGGAGTTTCTCTTTACCGTTGAAAAAGAACTTGTAGTGCAACCGGGTGCAGACAGGGTCGCAATCAAGTTGCGGTGGTCCAGCATATCTACATGGGAAGTGCAGCGCGCACGGCGCTTGATCACCGAAGCGGACCGGCTTGCCGGTTTACTTAAGGAAGGGGAAGCGGCGGCCAAACTTACCCAGGCCCTGGCGGGGACCGGCCTTCCGCTGGACCTTCGCCGATCCATAGAG
>CAZGYL010000834.1:948-2306 GCA_964529985.1 uncultured Planctomycetia bacterium
GAAGCGACTTGATCTGTATGAGCAGAGGGGAAGAGAGCTTATCAAACAGGCCGAGGCAATGCGGGCCGATCTTGCTCAAAGCGGCGATCGTGCGATTGCAAGGGCTTTGAGAAGCTTCTTGACCCGCTTGCGGGCACGCTTTACAGGCATAGCGCCTCTTGAGGCAAGGATCACCGAGCTTCTCGGTTCAGTTGATTCCTTTGTGCAGGCGGTGCAGGAAAGCGGAGCCAGGAATCGGGCCTCAGAAGCCCTGGAGCGTACGCGGCGGTTGGTGCGTAGGGGCCGCCTCGCCACCGCTTACTTGGCCTGCAGGGAGCTTCTCAAAGAAGCTTTGACTACTTCCTTGCGACGAGAGGTCGAGCAGCTCAAGGACGAAGTCGCCCGCAAGCTTCGCAGCAGGGGCTCTCTGCCCCCCGTGCCTTCGGGAAAGGAGAAGTAGCTGATGTTTCCCCTCGGGTCCACGATGCGATTGGGCATTGACCTCGGGGTTAAGAGCGTTAAGCTCTGCGCGCTTTCCGTACGGCGAAGCGGACTGGAGATTTCAACGGTAAGCGCCGTGGAGTCGCAGCGCTTCGAAGCTTCCGGCCTTGAGGAGCTCGCTGAGGCTGTCGCGCGCTTTGTGCATTCTGAAAACCTGCCTACGAGCGATGCGACCTTGGTTTTACCTGCTTCTTCAGCCATGCTCAGGTACGTCACCGTGCCGCCTGCTCCTGATTGGAGGATCGATCTTCTGGCCGGCTACGAGGTAGAGGAGGTGGCGCGACGCATGGGAGAGCCTGTTTGCGCCGGCTGGAGGGCCGAACCTTTTCCGAACCCGTCGGGAGAGAGGCCTCTTCTTCTTGCTCTTGCCAAAGAAGAGGAGCTGAGTGCGATCATTTCGGCCTTTGGACGGGGCGGGTTGAGAATCACAGGCGCGGTTCCTACTGCAGAAGCTTTGTGGCGGGCTTGGGAGAATTTCCTGGAACCCGGACCAGGCGAGGGTGTTACACTGCTGCTTGAAATAGGTGCGAGATACGCCCACGTCATTGTCAGCGTGGAAGGCCGGATGCTTTTCACCCGCCAGGCCCAAGTAGGCGGCGATTCCTTCAATCAGGCTCTGAGCGAAAAGTTCAAGGCTTCACCGGAAGAACTCGAACTGCTGAAGCTCCGCTCCACCGGACTTATAGAGGAGGGTTCAAAAAGGGATTTTTCAAGCCTTTTCCGGCGTCCTGCAGGCCAACTTGTCAATTTGGTCCGCGGGGCTTTGAGCTGGTCGAAGGGCTTCCTCAAAGAGGAGCCTTTTGAGGTCAAGTATATGGTGCTTACAGGCGGCGGTGCGCGCCTTAAGGGGCTCCAGCGGTACATGGAGCGGACTTTGG
>CAZGYL010000835.1:0-2298 GCA_964529985.1 uncultured Planctomycetia bacterium
TGCAGCTCGGTCCAGGGTGCGTGGCATAAAAGACGGTGCTGCTTCTCCATAGGCCCTTGCTGTTTACACCAACCTGCAGGGAAGGGACCCCGTAGGGAACCCATCACGGGCTTACAGCCTCGATCCTGTTTTTCGCTACCTGACCGTTACTGCGGCCATGATATTGATTCCGTACCGCCCCTGCTCGTCCGTCCACCAAACGGTGTCGCGGTTAGCCACGCGGACTGCGTAGCGCGGATCGAGTCGAAGACTTTCTGAGGCATCGGGAAGCCAAAAGCCGATCATGTAATCACCGGGCGCGGCGTCCTCGGGCAAAGTAGCTTTCAGGTGCAGGCGGTGTACCAGGGGAGTGTAATCTTTGTCCCCCGGTTTGAATGGCTGCCACTTTCTGGGATCAGCACCCGGAACGGGGAAAGGGAAAACCGCACCTTCGGCGGAAACAAGAGTTACATATACTGGCCTAGGATTGTGAAATGTTGAAAAGCCCCGATTTACAAGGTCTATCTTTACGGTGAACTCTCCTTGCCGGCGGATTTCTTGTGGCAGCTCGGCCTTCAAAAGTTCAATGCGGTAGCCGAGGTGATCGCGGATATACTCAAAGACGGTTCTTGGTACTGCACGGCCGGAGCCGTCTTCGAAGTAGCCGTCTGAAACGGGCAGTTTCTCCCTCCGTACTTCCTCAATTGTAAGAGGGGTTTGTATCCACCTGTCGATGGAGTACGGTTTCCCCTGCCTTTCAGAATAGCTGTGGGCGAGGCTGAAGCTTGTATAGTGGTGGAGGCGCAACCGCTTGATCGCGCGCAAGCCGTCCACCACGCCTCCCAGGTCGGACCAAAAGAGCTCTCCGTCCACCGCTACATAAGGACTCTCTTCGGTCATTGAGTCGAACTCGGGGTTACCGGGGCCGGCGAAATACGGTGCCTCAGGCCAAGTCCCCCCGTCGGTGCGACCTGCCAGGAAACCGTCGTCGTGAAAACCGATTCGGGCTGCAGGGGTACCGGTGTGCGCGGTCGCAGCGGTCACCTTGACTGGCCCTGAAAAAGGAGGCAGCCCCAGCACCCAGCGCTTGTACTTTGGAACGCGCACTTGGGTCATACGATTCCGGGGAAGCTCTTGGAGTATCGCCGCCACAATACGGGCAAGAGCCGCGTGATCCCGCTCAATTCCGTGTGTGGAACTATGCCATTCTCCCCAAGCACCGACGAAACCCGCTTGAAGTACAAAAATCACATCGGCGTTGCGGCGCAGAACGGGCCCCAGTTGGCGAATGTGCCCGAGGATTCTTTCCACTGTCGGGCCGCCCCGTTTTTTCGTATCCCGTTCGTAGGCGAATCGCAGTACAGCCTTCAGTCCGTGCCGCCGAAAAGCGGCGAGGCTCTTTTCCAAAAGGGCGATCTTCTCAACCGAAATAGGCCCCTGCAGAAAGTCGTCCAGATAACAGTAAGCCTGAACCAAAGTGAGTCCGTACGGCGCGTAACGCAGGGCATCCAAAATCCACCACAGATCGCAATACCCGCTCGGGACTTTCCCCCGCAGGTGAAAAGCAGGCCCCCAAACCTTTTTGCCCTCAGGTTCTGCGATAAGCGTTTCGGTGCGAAGCCCCCGTTCGGGATTGCGAAGCCCTTGCCTGCCACCCGGATCGGTGGGCCGTATTCCGTGAAATGTAACGACCTGCTGTTTCGGCACAAGGGGCGGGGGACCTCCCGCCGCAATCGATTCGAAAAGTACTGCAACAAAACCGAGGATCAAAAGAGCTCTGCTGAGTTTTCTCCCTCTGCACATGCAAAAACCACGTTCCGGCATTGGTAATACTCCTCAAGTTGTCGCCCGCCAACAAGTTTCTTCCCTTATATCCCGGAGCGCTCCCCCCTGGCAACAGGCCGGTGTGCTTTCCAAAGCCGAGGCTGAAGAGCAGCCCCTGCGTCTAAAAGGCTCTTCCGGATAGACTGTGAGTAGGAGCAAACTCCTTTTCAGGTAACCGGAGGGTTTTCATATCCATGTGAAAATCGTTTACCGTATCTTTCGTCTCTTGAGCACGATTCCGATGGATCTTCACCGACGGGCGAATTCCAGTCGACTCAGGCTCTTAAGCCCGTAAAGAGGGTCGGCGATGAGGAAACGGTTGTCTTTTGTGTCCAGAACGGCGGCGAAATGATCTATAAGGGCTGAAAGCTCGAACGCGACTATTGTGGAACAAACAGCACGAAGATCGTCTGGAGAGTCGAATAATCGGACTACCCACGACATTTACGCTGCTTGCCCAAGCCTTTCGGACAGGCTTATTCTCCGATATCCGAC
>CAZGYL010000836.1:0-2297 GCA_964529985.1 uncultured Planctomycetia bacterium
TATTTCCCGGATCACTTGCTCGATCAAAGAGCGATCTGCACGTTTAAGATTTCGTATTACAATCTTGAAGCTGTTGCCCTGAAGAGCACCGGCTCGCAGCTTATGCCGGTGGCGTGTGATGCGCTGCACAGTTACACCGGGCAGACTCAGGCCCTCAATCGCCCCTTCCGAGACGCCCTGGATCGAAATCGTCTGGGTGCTTACCGAGTGCCTGTCTTTCAGGCCTGCGAACCCGAAACGACTCGGGGGTATGCCCAGGGCCTTTGCCATGCGCCGGACAAGCTCAACGGTACTTAACCCGCGTTTTGTAACAGTCACGTATAAATGCTCGCCCTCTCCTGCAGGTTCAAAAAGCGGGATCTCTTCAACTACAAAATCTTCGGGTTCCACCCTAATAGAGCCGCCCGTGCCCGGAATCTCCACTGTAAGAAGAGGCAAGGAGTTTAGGTCGCATTCAGGCAGCACGGCTATGCGACACCGGTTATGTTAAATCTCGACATCTTTTAAGATCTTTGCAGGAACCCCTGCTGCAACCACAGCTTCCGGAAGATCGCGCACCACTACGGCGCCCGCCCCTACAATCGCATCCCCGCCGATCCTAACGTTGTTGATAACCACCGCACCGGCCCCTATAAAAACACGCTCGCCTATCTCAACGTTCCCGGCCAGAACGGCTCCGGGGCCCACATGCGAATACGAACCTATCCGGCAATCGTGGTCTATGCGCGCGCCGGTATTTACGATCACGCCTTTGCCGACCGTAACGTCCAGGACCAAGATTGCACCGGCCCCCACAACCGTGCCTTCCCCTATCGAAACGCCCTTCCCTACAATCGCGGTAGGGTGAACGGCGGTACCAACGGTGAAGCCCGCCTGAAGTGCCGCCTGCTGGAGCCGCTGCCGCAGGGCGTTGTCCCCCACTGCGGGAATGACCTCGCACTCGTCGCGCCGCCTGAGGGCCTCCTCCCACGAAAGGGCCCGGCCTTCCGCCTCCTCCCCCCGGTGAATGGAGTCAGGAGGCGACACGAGGCCGCCGACCGCCCGGCCGGCAGCCCGCAGGATCTCAGCTACAACCCGAGCTTGGCAGCCCGTTCCGATAACAAGGACAAGTCGATCAGAAGGCATGTTCCTCAGCTCCCACCCGCAGGCCGGCCTTCATTGTACAGTGGAAAACTTTCGCACGGGAGTCCAGCCTCATGGAACCACCCGCCGATCTCACAGAATGAAGGCCCATGCGCCCGCACGATCCGCTTCCTGGGCTACGGTGCGCGTGGTAATATGGGGAAACGGTGTCTCGAGATCCAAGGCCCCGGCGATCGAATCCGGCAGGCCGCATTTGGAAAGGAGACGGGAAGGAGAGAGGAGTCCGCCATGAACATCGCACTTTCTTTCCTCTTGCTTACAGGAACGTTGCTCGCCCAGTCCGGCCAGTCTGAAGAGATTTACGGTCCTCCACCTCCACCCCCGGCACCCGCGCACCCTGTGGCTTACTGCCCTGAGCCCAACTACGATTGGGGCACGGTTTACTCGGGAGAGGAGGTCGTGCATACCTTTGTCGTCTACAACAAGGGTGGAGCGACCTTGAGGATCGAAAGCGTAAGACCGAGCTGCGGCTGCACGGCGAGTAAATACGACCGCGAAATCCCGCCTGGAGGCAAAGGTGGAATAACATTGAAAATGCGCACGCGCGGATTCACCCACCGTACCCAAAAAAGAACCACCGTAACTACAAACGACCCGAATAATCCCCGCTTCTTTCTGACAATGGGAGGCGACATAAAACCCCTTCTCAAAGTCGAACCTTCATACTTTCAGGCCGAGGGGCTTAAAGGCGAGACCGTTACAGCCACCGTTAAACTGATACGCCAGGTAGACAAGCCGATCCAGATCGTAGAGATCAAACCGATGGGGACGATCAAAGTCACTTATGACTTGAAAGAAATCGTAAAAGGAAAGGAATACGAGCTGGTGCTCTTTATAGACACCGAGGGGATTAGGACCACCTATTTCTACGGGCAGCCCGTAAGTCTCACCTTGAAGGTCAAAGTGGACGGCAGGATATTCGATGTACCGATCCGAGGCCGTCTTAAGCTTGTGAACACGGTCAACCCTTCAAAGCAGTACCTGTATTTCTCGCGTACGGTGGTTGAAAGGTTCTATAAAGAAGGCGGGAAGCCGCCCAGTCAGACCATCAATGTGACCGGATACAAGGGGCGGTCTTTCGCCATCAAGAAGATCGAAATCAGAGCCCGTAAGATCGGATCCTTCAAAGAAACATATCTGCTGGAGGAGCCGCC
>CAZGYL010000837.1:0-2296 GCA_964529985.1 uncultured Planctomycetia bacterium
AATCAGCCCCGGCAAGCCCCAAGTTCCTCGTCCAATAAATACGGGAGCGGATGGCAGAGGCCAGGCGCCCCGAGTCTGGTTTTGGCGGAAAGCCAAAATCGGACGGTAGTGGCTCATCGCGAGACCACTTTGCCGCTGGTGCAATTCGCCCCGGCAAGCCATAGGGGCCCATAAGTGCCTCGTCCAATAAATACGGTAGTTATTGGACGAGGCACTATTCGTTCGGTCGCCACGAGCACCGCACGCAGGTTTTCATGCCGCCCCTGGGATTGAAGACGGCTTCCACTTCGGCCCACCTGGGCTTTACGGCGGCAACGAAATCCTCAAGGATTTTATTTGCGGCATGCTCTTGGAAGATACCCACCGTCCGGTACGCTGTCATATAGAGTTTCAGTGACTTGAGCTCAGCGCACCACTTGTGCGGGCTGTAGCGGATGGTGACGGTTCCGAAATCCGGAAGTCCGGTCAGAGGGCATACCGAGTTGAATTCGGGGGTTACTATTTCAACCACATACTCCCGCTCGGGATACTTGTTCTCCCATACTTCGATTGCAGGAAGTTTGAGCGAACGTATTTCCTCCTGAAGACCTTCATAGCGCGGGGAAACACTGGGCGCTTCGCCGCCCTGAACGGGTTCTTGCGCTTTCCCTGTCATTGGATGCCTCCCGGTCCCTTAAGCAACCTGGGTTCGATCCAGTCGGCCCGATCGCGCACGTGAAAGCCCCTGCCTTCAGACACCTCGAGCTCAAGGCGTTGGGCTCCGGTCAGGTCGACCTTCACCTCCTTCGGTGCATCGTTCCAAGAGACCGGGCCGCTGTCGAATCGCTTCTCGCCGTCCACAAACACCCTGAAAACAACATTTCCGATACGGGTGTCAAGTCGTTCGTCAAGGGCGGCGTCATCCAGTGCGGCCAAAGCTTCGAAGCGCAAGTACTTGTCCTGTAGAGTGTATACAAGCCTGCAATACGAGTGGACACCCAAACCGCGCAGATAGCGGACGCCCCGCACAAGAAGTGGATCTCCCAAGCAGTTTGCTCCCGTGTGCATGTGCCAGACAACAGATCCCACGAAACTCCGCTCTATGCGTTCGGCGGGAGTAAGCTCGTCAAGAAAGACCCACCTGCCTCCGCGCACGAGTAGTTCGCGTGTATGTTTGTAGGGAACCGCAATGGGACCAATGATGGTAGATAAGGTGACCGCGTTGGCTTCGAGGCGGTGAATGGTTCCGCGCAGAACGCTGCCGTCGTCCATAACCGCGGTCAGGGTGAGGCCCTCCCTGCGGGCTGCCTTCTCTATCTGCGCCAGTATCACGGCCTGCACGCGGGAGAACGGGAATTTTATGGTCCCCAGGTTCTCGGTGTCCATTACAAGGGCGCCCGGCGTGATCTTTGAAAGAATCCCTTGAACCACAGCGTCTTCCGTGGTGTAGAGCCGGTCCTGATCCGCGGGCTCACGCGGAGCCAGCCTGAAACGCTCGAACTTCCTGCGGGTGGGGAAAGAGCCGGGGAAAAGCAGTGCGCGTGTCTTTTCGAGCGGAACGGCGATTTTACCCAGTGCTTGGGATTCGACAGAGAGTTGCTCGGAGTCGGCTCCTGAAATCCGGCACCAAATCTCGGATCGGTCTGCAAGCTGAAGGACCAGCTCGGGTTCCGGAGGGTAAGAGGCTACAGGCGAAAAGCTTATCCGCGCGACTTCGGTAAGATCGACGGCCTTCTCACCCACCCGCACCAGGAAGGACCCCTGCTTGCCGACAATGCCTCTGAACAGGCCGGTGTATCGCTGGAGAGCAATCACTGTGACGCTGTTCTCAGAACGCGCTCCTGCAACCAGGAGCAAGAAGCCTGCGAAAACCGCACCTAGTGAGCGCATATCAACGAGTACCTCCCCGCGTGGAGAAGCTGAAAAAGGCCGCTTTCGGTTCGAAACTCTTGTAAGAGTCCTCGGTGTGACTTTAGGAGTCGGGGGGCGTATTGTCAACAAAAGGGGACCTTCGGCCGCGGCTCCCTGAGGTGTATGATCTTGTTTCAGGAGAAGCAGGTGCAACCTGCGCTTGCACCGGAAGGCTGCGAAATGGTCACAAGAAGAACGATTGACAGCCCCTTGCACGGCGGGCGGGCTCCCAGGTGGCTTTTTGAACGCATGGTCCGACTTGCCCGCGAAATCGTGCGGCTCGTCGTACTCCAGTACGGCCCGGAGGAGCTGCTCCGGCGGCTCGGTGACCCGTGGTGGTTCCAGGCCTTTGGGTGCGTACTGGGCTTTGACTGGCATGCCTCGGGCCTTACCACGGTTACATGCG
>CAZGYL010000838.1:0-2294 GCA_964529985.1 uncultured Planctomycetia bacterium
CCCTGGGAGCCGAGCGCCTGCAGAAGTGGGTACACCGGCTGGGCATGGACGGAACTCCGCCGTACGGCCTGAGTCGGGTGAACGCCGAGCTTCTCGGCCGCGAACCGGGAAACGGCGATCCCGTGCTCGAGAGGCCCAGACGTGTTGATTTCACCGACAAACGCCCGTCGGTGCAGGCAATGATGTGTTACGGCAGCGGCCCGATTGCAATCCTGCCCCTGTCGATAATTCAGTTCGTAGCTGCCGTTGCACGCGGTGGAGCCGCTCCTCCCCCCCACCTTCTTGCTTCAACGCCTCCTTCAGCTCCTCTTTACCACCTGAGCCCGCGCACATGCCGAATTCTTCGTAAAGCCATGTGGGACGTTGTGCACCACCGCCGCGGCACGGCGCACCCCGTTGCAAAGTTGCGCGAGTTCAGCGTAGCTGCAAAGACGGGGACAGCGGAACTGGGTAAAGACGTTCAGCGGAACAACGCTTGGATAGTGGGTTTTGCACCTTACAAGGAACCCAGATACGCTTTTGTCATCTGCGTGGAGCGGGTGGGCCAAGGAGTCCACGGCGCGCAGGCTGCAGGTCCGATCCTGGCGGCTGCACTTGAGTTTCTGAGCGCGCGCTGTCCCGAGCTCAAGAAGGAAACGGCGGAGAAGTGACCATGCCCTGGCTTCGGAGCAAGAGGCTCCTTTCGATCCTGGGCTTTCAAGGCTACCTGCCGCTTCTCTTAGCGGGCGTTTACCTTCTGCTTCTGCTCTGGAGCATTGTGCTCGCCCATGCTACAGGTCCGCCCGATCGGTCTTTTCCGAGCGAGAGCGACTTGCGGCATTTATTTCGAGTACTGACAGCGCTTGCACTAAGTACGGTTGTACTTGCTGTGCCCTGGAAAGTATATGACAGGTGGGCTTACCTGATATACGCGCTCAGTGCGGCTGGACTCGTTGCGGTTCTCTTCCTTGGCCCTTCTGTTCGTTCGACCCGCCGCTGGCTTTGCCTGGGGCCCTTACGCTTTCAAGTTTCCGAAGCCGCGAAAGTTGCACTTGTAATCGCTCTCGCACATTACCTCAAGGGCCGAAAGCCCCCTCTCTCATTGCGGGTTGTTTTCGGAGCCGCCGCGCTCGTGTCTTTGCCGGCGGTGCTCATCGCCCGCGAGCCGGATTTGGGAACCGCTCTGCTTTTGCTTCCCGTACTCGGGGTTATGCTTTTCTGTGCCGGAGCAAGGCCCTCCCACCTCCTGCTGCTCTTGCTCCTGGTGCTTTCGGCGGCACCGTTTCTGTATCAATACGGGCTTGCGCCGTATCAAAAGCGGCGGCTTTTGGGCTTTCTGTCCCCTGATGCCGAAAGGTTGGACCCTGACGCGGTTCTGCAACGCAGGCGTGCCATGGAAGCGGTGGGAACCGGCGGATTTTGGGGCAAAGGCCTGGGCAACGGAGACAGGTCCCTGCCGGTGCGGAAATCCGATTTCATCTTCGCGGTCGCGGCTGAAGAGACGGGATTTGCTGGAGGCGCTTTCCTGCTTGCGCTTTACGCCGCGTACGCGCTCATCTGCACAGGTATCGCCCGAGTTACCTTTGATCCCTTTGCAAGACTTCTTCTTATCGGGACAGGTATAACAATTGCAGCACAAGCTTTTGTGAACGCCGCAATGGCCCTGGGCCTTCTTCCCGTCACAGGTATGAACCTGCCCCTTGTAAGCCAGGGAGGATCCTCGTTGCTTGCAACTTCAGCTCAAACCGCGCTTGCTTTGAACGTCGCTTTACGTCCCCCGCGGAGCTTGGCTCGGAAAACACGCTTTGCAGGCCGATAGAATAGAAGAAGGCGCTGCAGGCAGCATGCCACCGCAGGGAAGGAAAGTATCTTCACAGACTCGTATATCACCACGGGGAACACATAGACGCTCTTTCGCGGCTGGGTACCCGCATTAGGGGGCGCAACCCTCCGTAAAATCGTAATTTGCGAGTCTTTGCTCCGAGGAAAGACGCGAGAAGACGAACTCTTAAATCGGTCCGTCAACCGACTCTCAGACCACTCGGTGACCGCTCCACCCCTTAGCCCGAATCGGCCAGCACAGACTCCCCGGGCTAAGGAATGCGAACGCCGACACCTTTGGGTGCGGAATGCTTGCTCCGAGGAAAGACACGAGAAGACGAACTCTTAGAGGACCTGCGTAAGACTCTGGGCGCTTGGCCGCTGTACAGCCGCGAACGGGATAGCCCTTCTCGCGTCTTCCCTCGTCGCGCAGGAATCAATCTATATGACCGTGCGTAATTCGTAGACACCCTTTCGACGCTGGGTGCCCGCAT
>CAZGYL010000839.1:0-2294 GCA_964529985.1 uncultured Planctomycetia bacterium
TAACTACGTCGAAGACCCAAGTGTCACCCAAAGCTCTGTCCTGTCCATCACCGCCGAAAAGCACAATAAGTTTGTTTTTCCTGTCATAGACCATGCGGGAGTTGCAGCGGGCCGGCGGCTCAAGCGCAAGACGAAGCCGGCGCCACCTGTGCTTTGCAACCTCGAACACCCAGGTGTGCGGCCTTCCGTCCGGGCGGTTCACCCCTCCTCCCCCGAAAAGTATCACCCGGTCACTGACAGGGTCATAGCACAAAGATCCCCAAAGAAGCAGCGCCGGAGGCTGGCGCGGGTCGCTCTTATCGAAGAGCAGACGCCATGTACGTGCCGCAGGATCATATGTAAAGGTCATCGACGCCACGTAAAAGAAAAGCTGCTTGAGAGAATCTACCCAGCAAACCTGGTAGAAGCTGTTCGTCGGCCGGGGCAAGGAGATCCCGTCGCGCGTGTAAAAATCGCCCGCCGTAAGGCATATTTCCCAGTCAGGCCACTGCTTCGGTGAAGCGGACCATTTGGCCGCCTTTCCCGGCGGAAAGGCATCGATCCAACTTTCTTTCTCAGGAATAAAATGCCGTGTTTCATACGTTTCGATGGGCGAGCTGTGCGTCTGAGTTCCCCATGAAACAAACGCACCGCAACTCGGCGCGTAAACCACTTGGCTGAAAAAGTGGCCTCCTTCAGAACCCCGTGCGCATTCAACAAAAGTATTGCCGGGAAACGATTCCGATTCGGCATTAAGATCAACAAAAGAAGACAGGCAGACAAAGACCAAAAAGCTCAAAAAAACAAAGCGGGGACGACTCGGCATAGGCACCTCCTTAAGGCTCTCACGTTTTTGCGGAGTGTCCCGCCATGCCGCGGTCTTTCTCTTCTCAAGATAGCGCAAAGGCCTGCGTTTTTCGAGAGACGCATTAGAGGTGGGCGGCGCCTCCGAGTAGTGCGCTTCCGCCGTTAAGCTGGTATACTTGCCTTTAGAGACGTTCTTCGCCCGCCTATATAAGCGTGCATGATTCGTAGAATCATGCTCAGGTTCGTGACCGAACACGGGGAGGATGTATGTGGAACCTAAGGTTTTGGGCAGGCGCCTCTCAGACAAGAGTCGGAAGCGTTTAGGTGAAGTCGGACAGCTCGGCTTCCGGCTGTCTCTTGATAACCCCCCCTCCCGTCCCCCCCTTTCGGGGGAAGGGGGGGATGCGCCCGCTAACGCGGGCATCGAGGGGCGAGGGGGTTTGTACGAATTACGCACGGTCATATAGAAAAACTGCGGAGAAAGCCTCTGTGCGAAAAAAAGAAATAGTCGGCGCTTTGGGCTCGGGAGAGTTCTTTCGTAAGGAACGTATCGGGGAAGCCGTTTCAGCGAACGAGCGGGCCAAGTACTTTCTTGCTCTGGCCGGCCTCGCACGCGCCCAAGCCTTCCGGCCTGCAGCACAGCCTGAAACCTTGAAAGCCGAAAGAGCTTCAGTCGGCGTTGCGGAGAGTTTTTTCGACGAAGTGGTGCCGGGAGCGCACGAATCCGAAGGGTATCTTTTGATTCCACACCTCGACAAACTCCTTTCCCGCCTTTTCGGAGAAGTGCGGGAAATGATCGGTGCAGTCAAAGACTGCAATGCACCGGAAGCGCAACAGTTTGAAAAATGCCTTGCCGAACTTGAAGCGCTTTTCAAAGAATTTCAGGACAGGCTGCCTTTGGAACTTATGCCGCGTTTGCTGAGCGCCGATCGGTCAGCCGGCGACAGCGTTCACCTTCTGGTTATGGACGCCCATAAGGTTCTGAACCGGCTGCTTCAAGAACTTGCAGAACAGAACATATCAGGAGCACTTGCAAGCGGAATCTCCGAGGACGACAAACCGCTCATAGAAGCCTTCATGGAAGGCGTCAATCGCACGTCACCTCTCAGATTCGATCATCCCGGCTTGGGCACAACAGCGACCCGAGTCGGCGGAAAACTCGTAATCCAAAACGATATCGGGGAAACCGACGCGCACGTGATAATGCTCTCGGTGGCTCCTTCGGAACTTGAAATCACCTACAGCGATGTACACCAGAAGCGTACGGATTTCTTCACCTACCTCCTCAGAGACTTAAACCCCGCTTGGCAGGCGAAGGCCGTCAGAAGGACCTCCGACCTTCCTGAAACCACCGAGTATTATCTGCTCAGGGGCACCGTGAGGTGGCGGAGCGCGGAGCAATTGAAAAAAGCGCTGCGCTTGATCGGCTCCAAGCTGGTCTTTCTCATCGATTGGAACAAGGCGCGTAAGAGGCTCCGTATCTTCGTAAAAGGAAAAGATGCAATAGA
>CAZGYL010000840.1:0-2292 GCA_964529985.1 uncultured Planctomycetia bacterium
TGGGCGAGCTCCGACGGCGGGCGCACATGGGGCAGTCGGAAGCTTCCACTCGGGGTGGAACCGAGCGGGGCACTTGCCTGCGACTGGGTGAGACCTGAGAGGGTTTACTTGGGAGGCCGCCGGCCGACCGCCGGGGTTTGGCTCAGCGATGATGCAGGAGTAAGCTGGGAGCAGGTGTTGCGTTCAGAAGAGACGATCGTAGCTGTATCGTGCGCCTCGCCGCGGCGCGTTTATGCTTTGGGGGAAAACGGGAGGCTGTGGCGCAGCGACATGGGGGGAGCGGTGTGGCAAGCCGGTAGATCGCTTCCAGTGCCTGAAGCTCAGGCGCTTTGCACGGACCCCACCAACCAGGACAGGCTTTTTGCAGCATGCGGCAATGCGGTTTTTGTGTCGGAGGACGGAGCGGCTACATGGAGGCAGCTGGGTCGCCCGCCTTTCAGTTTGCCTGCTGTTGTATCGCTTGCCCTGGACCCTGAACGTAAGGTGCTTTATGCAGGCACCCGGGGTGCCGGCGTTTGGCGTATAAAGCTCGCTCGATAAAGCTCTATGTGCCTTCGGTCCAGGAAGCGAGGTATTCCTCCTGTTCGGGAGTAAGGCGATCGATCTTTATCCCCATTGATTCGAGCTGTAACTGGGCTATGCGGTTGTCGATTTCCTCCGGCAGGCTGATTACGGACACCGGAAGCTTGCCGCGATTCTCCACCGCGTACTTGACTGCGAGAGCCTGTCCGCAGAACGAGGTCGCCATGACCTCGGAAGGGTGTCCTTCCGCACAGGCCAGATTGGTCAATCTACCCTCGCCGCATACAAAAATCCGCTTGCCGTCTACAAGATATTGGTCGAACCACGGCCTGACCCGCAACGGTTCGCCGGCATAGGCTCGAAGGCTTTTCATATCAATTTCATTGTCGAAGTGGCCGGAATTGGCGAGAATCGCTCCCTCCTTCATGGCTTTTATGTGTTCCAAGCGGATTACGTTCTTGTTGCCTGTGACCGTTATGAAAATGTCGCCTCTGCGCGCCGCTTCTTCCATGGGCATTACCCCGAAGCCGTCCAATCGAGCTTGAAGCGCCCTGAAATGATCTACTTCGGTTACTATCACTTCCGCGCCCAAACCCCTGGCTCTCAGGCTTACCCCCTTTCCGCAGGAGCCGTAACCCGCGACAACTACGGTCTTCCCTGCTACAAGAACGTTTGAAGCGCGCAGAATTCCGTCCCATGTGCTTTGGCCCGTACCGTAGTAATTGTCAAGCAGGTGTTTGGTCTTGTTATCGTTGACCGCGATCATGGGGTACTTGAGCGCCTTGGCCTTAACCATGGCCCTCAGGCGGATAATACCTGTTGTGGTTTCTTCGCAGCCGGCGATTATCTGTGGGATCAGATCCTGGTGCTTCTGGTGGATTTCGCTTACCAGGTCGCAGCCGTCATCAATGGTGATATGCGGGCGGGTCTCAATGACTTTGTTGATAAACCGGTAGTAGTCTTCTCGACTTTCTCCCTTGTACGCGTAAACCCGCACGCCTTCTTCGGCCAGGGCCGCAGCAACGTCGTCCTGTGTTGAAAGAGGATTACAGCTTGTTATGGCCACTTCGGCTCCTCCGGCCCTCAGGGTTCTTACCAGGACACCCGTCTCCTTGGTTACGTGAAGAGCCATGCCGACCGTAATCCCTGCAAGCGGTTTTTCCCGCTCAAACTCCTCGCGGATCTTAAGAAGCGCCGGCATACGGAGCTCGGCCAGCTGCAGATTCCGCCTGCCTTGTTCTGCAAGGGAAAGGTCTTTCACATAGTACTCAGCCATAAAGCGCCTCCGATGTGGTTGAAAGATCTTTGAAAGAGGTACCGCCGGAAACCAAGCGGCCTATCATACCCCGAGGATCAGAAGCCGGAAAGAGCCTCTATTGCCCGCAGGGTTCAAACGATTCGCAGCCGAGCTCTCTCTTGATCTCGGGCAGGCCGCAGTCCGGATACGGCGGCGCCGGAGGCCCGCCCCCGGCCATAAGGTAAGCCAAGAGAGCCACCGCATCGGCGATGTCTACGGCGTCGTCGTTGTTCACATCGGCACTCTGAAGGCATGCGGGCGGTTTTGCGCCTGCAAAGAGATACATTAGGATTCGTACGGCATCGGCGATATCCACACCTCCGTCTGCATTTGTATCGCCTCGCACAAAAAGTACCTCTTTCTGCACGGGTTCAAGCACCATTACGCCCCACAAATTCTGGTGGTTCCAAGCATCGGTCGTCCCGTCGCTCGACCACCATATAAACCCTTCAAGTTGAGCGCCTCGATCCGCA
>CAZGYL010000841.1:0-2287 GCA_964529985.1 uncultured Planctomycetia bacterium
CGGGCTCAAGCTGACCACAGTACTCGTATGCCCCCATGTCGACCCCACCCCAACATGGTCTCGGATTCCCGTCGTGATCCGCCTTGGGAGCGCCCCGCTGCGATCCCGCGTCGATTGCCGGGGACTCAGGCCGGAGCCGGAAATCGCCTGCTTCAGGGTCCACAAAGAGCGGATCTTCGTTTATGCAGCCCTCAACAGCCCCTTCCGCCACCGGACGGGCCATTACCTCTCTCATTACAAAGCAGCTGTTTATGATCTCAAGTCTCCCCCACCGACTAAGCTCGAAAGAAACGTCTCCGTTGTCCCAAATGATCGAGTTTTCGATCCTCACGGAGTATCCAGACGTAGGATAGAAGGAAAAAAAGCTGAAACCTCCGATAGTTCCCCTGAAAGTCGTATCGCTTGGATGCTGCTCAGAGCGATTTCGTGCAATCGTGCAGTTTTGTATCAATGCGTCGGTGCCCTCGAAGACGATACAAGAACTTGCGTCGGTGCCACCTGGTGTCTTAGCAAGATTTCCGGTGACCAAGCAGTTCCTCATTAGCAGACTGCCTCCGTTCATGTAAAGCGCAACCCCGAAGTAACCCACGTTTCCTTTGAGCACACAGTTCAAAAGTACAAGCCGGCCACCGTGCGCGACGACGGCGGCTCCCGTATACGGAAAAAAATCCGTCTCAAACGGTGAAGTGTTGTAACTCACTTCGCAGTTCACCAACCTAAGAGGCGGACCATCGTCGGGTATGCGGGCTATAACTGCCCACTGATTAAACCCGGTTATGATGCAATTCTCTATGACGGGTGACCCGTTGCACCGGATGCCGGTGACCGTAAAACCCGGCTCGGCCGGTTCAGCCATCGTTATGGTGAATCCTCGGAGTACAGATCGGGGAGTCTCCCGCCGGAAGCGAAGCACCCACCTTGCGTTGTTAGGCGACGCCCGCAGTACAGTCTGTGCCGGTCCCCCAGCCGAAGTAAGGATGATATCCTTTATAGGCTTCGGGTCACTGCCCTGCAGCGGGTCACGATTAAACCGGAGGGGCTTTTCGATAAAATACTCCCCGGGCATAACCAGAACCGTATCCCCGTCGGCCGCTGCGTCAAGCGCGGCCTGAATATCCTTGAAGTCACCAAACCCATTCAGATCTACAACAAGCGTTTTTGCGGAGCAAACGCAGAGAAAAAGGGGCAGAAAAAGCGCAGCGCGATACATACTGCACCTCCTACTGGCAAGGGGAGTACTCATAGCACCTCAAATCGTCAGAAACTGTACGATCCGGACCGCAGGGATAGTCGCATGGTCCGGGCGCCGGCGGCGGGCTTTCGCCGCCGAAAAGATAACTCAGCAGGTAAATTGTATCTGCGATGTTGACCTTGCCGTCATCGTTTGCATCAGCGCTGTCCATGCAGGAAGCCGGAGGGCCTCCTCCGAAAAGGTACTGAAGTATGTAGATGGCATCGCCGATGTCACAACGCCCGTCCGAGTTCGCATCACCCCGGTGAAAGAATTCTGTCCTGTTGAAGTAGAGAACTACATAGCTGTCTCCAGTGGCAAGGAAAAGGTCCTCCAGGGTATCGCCGTCAAGATCCGCACAGCCGAGATCATAGATATCACCACGCCATGTCTCAATGTGCTGGCGAACCGGGAAGCGGTCGCAGCCAAGCCCTTTGACCGAGGCATTCGAGAACAGCTCCATGTTGGCAGGAAAGTAAACGAACGCTATGTCAGGCCTGAGGTCGGCGTTGAGCCTTCCCAGTGCAACGGCTCTTCCCTCAACTCCGTCGACGCTTAGCTTTTCGCAGCTTTTCGTAAATCCTGCACCCAAGTTCTCAACCACTGTAAGATAATCCTCCATATCAAATGGGAATACAAAATCGATGTCTTGGTCATCGTCGTCGTCCAAGTCGCCTGCGGTGAATTTCATTGGTTTCTTCCCGAGATTGAACAAGCCTTCCGTCCATTCCCTATTCGCAAGGTCAAAAGGGTCAGACGTAATTTCAGGATCCCAATAGCAGACCTGCCCGTTGCCCACTACCAACTCAAGGCCTGGATAGCCATTAACCTCGGCAATGACCAAGTGGTTCGCTACGCCTTTCTCAGGCATAAAATCTTCACAGTTGAGCTCGAAGCTGCGGTCGCCCAAATTCTTAATGAGGCATATCCGGCTGAAGTCGCTGGTATCGCCCTCGAATGCAATGTCAACCCGCTCGTCCTGGTCGATATCACCAACAGCGACTCCACCACGAACCGCGGCGCAGGGAATCCACGAAGTGTGCTGTTCATCCGACT
>CAZGYL010000842.1:0-2285 GCA_964529985.1 uncultured Planctomycetia bacterium
GTAAGCCAGAGGCGCCCCGAGTCCGGTTTTGGCCAAAAGCCAAAACCGGACGGTAGTCATTGGACGAGGCACTAGGTTGCCGGCGGGCCGGTAGGATCGTAGACTTCCCGGGATTTCAAAGATCGCCGAGGGGTAATCATGCGAAAAGTTTCAGGTATCCGATTCAACGATCCGCATTTCCTCCAAGAGTTCGAGCGCGCGGCCAGAGAGAAACTCGCACCGGCCGAATTTGAACAGCTTACTTTGTCCTATACGGTTCACAAGTTACCGGACGACCGGGGCGTATTCCTTGAGTTCCAAGATTTGGCCGACGCCGCCGCTTTCCTGGAAAAGGCAAGGGCCGTGGGACTTCCCGCCCGTACGTTCCGCATCGTCAAGCTCATTATCGCCGAACCTACGGATCGTTTCCGCCGGCCCGTGCAGGAGACGGACCGCTGGGCGCGTGCTCGAATCGAGCAGTTCGCGCGGCAAGGCCGCTCGGGCCGAGGTATGCTCGTGCCCGCCGACCGGTACCAGCGGCTCCAGCGGGAATTCGACGCTGTGAATCTTGACCTGACCGATTACCTGCGCTGAGGGGACCTTCCTGCCGAAGCTCTCGGGCACTAAAATAGCCAGTGGCCGATAAGCTTGTAAAAGTGATTCGGCGCTTACCGGCCGGGCGGCGGAAAAGGTTTTCGAGCCTCTCATTGCTTCTCCGCTCCGGCGGACCTCGGGCCTGATGTGAGGTGTCCCCTGTGATTGAGCGCATGGTTCGACGTTGTGCACTTTGTTTTCTGTGCCTTGCGGCCTTCCAAAGTACCGCCGGAGCCGGAGTTGAAAGCCTCAGGATCAATGAGATTCTGGCCAGGAACGACAGCTTTCTTTTTCCGGCCCCTCCCGCCCAGCAGCCGGGCGACCCTTTATTCACAACGCCCGATTTAGTTGAGATCTACAACCTGAGCGACAAGTTCGTCAGCCTCGCGGGCCTTTACTTGACTGATTCCCGGCCGGACGATGCCGCTTCCGGGAATTGGTGGCGTTTCCCGCCGGGAAGTTGGATTCAACCTCATGGCCACCTTACGGTGCTTTTGGGCGGCCGGGCGGTTGAGGGGCAGTTGCGTGCGCCTTTCGGTCTGGACAGGGACGGAGAAAGGATTGCACTTGTGGGCGAGGACAGGCGGACGGTGATCGATGAGGTCGTCTTCCCCTGCCAACTGCCGGATGTCTCATACGCGCGGATTCCCGACGGCACCGGCGATTTTGCTTTTACCTCCACCCCGACGTTCTGCTGGCCCCGGGAAGGAGATTTCTGCACCTGCGCGGGCATTGACGAAGACGGTGACGGCAACCCGGACCGTTCCTGGTGCCCGGCGGGGGAAAGCGGTTTTTCTACAAATCAATTGGACGATAGGTACCCTCCAGATCTGGATATCGTTGACTACAGCCCGATAATGCCGCGGGCGGAAGAACCGGTTACTGTTACGGTTTCCGTTTCATGTCATGACACTGAGGTGGACAGCGTGCGCCTTGAGTACCGCGTTAACGGCGGAGAGGAAAGTTTTTGGGTCGATTTGGAGAATCAGGGTCGTCCCCAAGTCGAAGACCCGGAAGACGAACCTCCCGCTTACACGCTGTGGAAAGGGGAGATTCCAGGCCAACCGGCGGATACGGTGGTGGCCTTTCGGGTCCATGCGGCTCGAGGAGAAGCCGTCGATGTCGAGCCCGATCGCAAGTGGATTGTGTACACGGCGGGCAGGAGAAGCGTTCCTCCGCTTCGCATAAACGAAATCCAGCCTTCGAACTTAACGACGGCACAGGACGGGGCAGGCGATTTCGACGACTGGGTTGAGGTCTTCAACTACGGCGGAGAGGAGCTCGCTCTTGATGACTTTTTCCTCACCGATAACCGCAGGCGACCTCAGAAGTGGAGATTTCCCGCGGGCTTGGTGCTGCCTCCGGGCGGAAGGATTGTTGTATGGTGTGACGGGGAAGAGCAAGAGAGCGTTCCCGGAGAGCCGCATGCCAACTTCAGGCTCAATGCAGACGGTGACGATGTAGCGCTGGCTGATGAAGGCGGCATCTTCCAGCGCGTTCAATGGAGGGGCGAGCTTACGGATTTGTCGCTGGGATTTACGGAACCTGAGGGAAGGGAAGCACGCTTTTGGCAACCCACCCCGGGCGCGCCGAATCCTGCGGGCGTTCCTCCTGCGATAAGAGACGTGTCGCCTGAAGGCCCGAGTCCGGAATTCGAAGTCCCGGCGTTTGTTGCAGGGGAAGGTCTTGACCAAGTGGAAGCCGGTTTCTTT
>CAZGYL010000843.1:0-2284 GCA_964529985.1 uncultured Planctomycetia bacterium
CAAAGCCCGAAGAGGAAAGCCCGCCCACGATTGAAATCGAGGAAAGGTAAGGCGGGGTCGCACTTTCGGAAATCGCACCCCGTAGAATATGCACCCTCAGGCCGTAAAGCCTCGACCGGTCGAAACTGCACCGCAGTTTTTCAACGACATCGCTCCTCGTATCGAATGCAACGATGTGCAAAGAAGAGTGTTCAAGCAAAGCCCGCAGCACTTCCACGCGGTCAAGGCCGTACCAAAGAGCGTAGCCTTCCTTTACGCTGGCTTTCCGGAGCAGAAGATCGGCTTCCGCAAGGGCCGCCTGAGGAGGTCCGTCCACACCGCTCGTGCTTTGTGAAGTTGTTGCAGGCGCTCGGAGATCGGGCGATCCCCCTGCCTCAGGCCGCGCTGCACCGAAAGCAAAAATCCGTCCTTCCAGAGTAACCACAAAAAGCTTCCGGTCTCCTGCAACAAGGCGGGCGACTTTCCCGGGCACCTTAAGCCGCGCTTCCTTCTTAGGACCTTTCGCCCCTAGGGAAATCACAGTAACAGCGCCGTTTCCTCCTGCATAAAGCCTCTGTCCCGCCTTTATGAGGTCGCCTGCAGCGTCGGCCTCAATGCTCCACATGCGTTTTGTGGTACGTGAGACCTTGTACGCGCGCACCTGTTTCCCGCTGAAGAAATACATGTCTTGGAGGACTACCGGCTGAGTGCCGCCCCAGCGGATATGACCGCCGACTCCTCTGCGCGTTCCTCTTTCCAGATTGAATCTCGTGTAATAGCCCCGGCGTTCGTGACAGAAGAAATCCCGCTCGTTTGCAAAGACCCATGCTCCGCCTGTCTTGTTGTACCGTGAGAGGTGGAAGTAGCGCAGCTTCCCCGTCGTCCTGTCAAAGCATGCGGGAACGGATCTGCCGCCGGGGACAAGCAAGTAGCGGTCGGTGGCCACAAGCGGGCCTTGCGGAGCAATACCTGAAAAGGCAGGGGAATTATGAGGTTGTACCGTCCACCTGCAGCCTTCGCCGTCGTTGATCCAGACGACCCTTCCCGTCTCGGCCTCAAGAGCGTAAATAAAGATTCCCATAAAGGGCCATATGCCGCATGCGAAGTAAACCTTCCCGTCTTTTACAACAGGGCCGCCTCGAGAGGGCCAACTGGATATCAAGCGCCTGTTGCCCAAGATGCGCCTTAGTTCAGGAGCTCCTTGAAAACGCCAGAGAACGCTTCCGCTTGAGGCATTCAGGCAGTAAAGAAAGCCGTCGTCCGAAGCAACGAAAACGCGGTCTTTCCAAGCTGCAGGCGGAAGTCGGATAGGTCCGTCGGCTACAAAGCGCCAAACTTCACGGCCGCTTTCAGCGTCAAAGGCCGCAACTTTATCGCTGTCATTGAAACCCAGAATAAGGAGTTTGCCCACCACTATAGGTTCAAAGGCCCTGTCGTAGGGCATCAAGTCCCGATTAAGCGGGTCCTCCCAAACGGGAGTCCGGGGGCCGAAATCCCGAGACCAAAGAAGGGTCAGGTCTTCGGGTAGATTTTCGGGACTTGCTCCTGAGCGGTACGCATCAAAGCGCCACTGGGGCCAATCGTTTGCAACTGCAAGGAGGTTGAAAAAGAGAAAGCACAAGAGAAGGCAGCTGCGGGCGTAGGTGCTGGGCGGTTTGCTCTTTCGCATCCGGGTCATTTCCTGCAGGCTTATTGTATGGTCCTTTTGCTTCGCGAAGGCAAAGCTGTGTTTGAACAATCCTACCGCACGCAGGCGGCGGGCGCCAAGCGGAGGAGCGCCTTTCAGCGTTGCCGGGAAGACGACTTGGTCCCCAGGCACGGAGCGTACATGCAAAGATCAAGCACAGGAGCCGTTTCTTCGAAAGCGGCCACCACGGCCTCAATGAGTTCGCCCCCCTCGGTGCCGCGGACTTCTTCCTCACCGAAAGGCCAATAGAGCTGGAAACCGCCCCACGCGTTGCGTGGGAACTTTCTAAGTACAGCTCTCAGCGCCGAAGGATCGTAGTTGCTCCGGCCGAAGGTTTTCATGGCACCGAACGGACCCAGCCTTATCAGAAAGCCTTCCCGGGTCAGGCGGCGCAGAAGGCGTTGCAAGGATTCTCCCTTCAGAGCACGCACAAATACGTGCCAGTCCCAGTCACGCTCAAGCCGTATAGGCCAATCGTCCGGATCGGGTTCGACAGGCGCCCGTTCGATCTGAACGCCCGCCTGGAAAATACGGTCGTTGCGCTCCACCGATACAAAGAACTTCCCCGATGAAAAGTTCATGCCGCTGCTTTTCGGCTTTGCTTTTCGGTTCGGCTCG
>CAZGYL010000844.1:0-2283 GCA_964529985.1 uncultured Planctomycetia bacterium
GGCGACCAGTCCGGATCCTGAGATCTGAAGAATAAAAGGAGGCCCGTAACAGCTCTTGTAGGAACGCTTCCTGCCGGCGAGTATCTTCGACCATTTCACCTGTACTTTATAGGTTTCGGTACTGTAACTTTCTGCTTCACGCAGTAGGTCGACCAGAGGAAGATACGCTTCGTAATTCACTCCCAAGGAGCCGTGTTTGTCGTCACTGCAATGCTTGATCACAAGATAGTCGACTCCCAGTTGCGACCCCAAACGGGCCAGCGGCAACACCTGATCAGCGTACTGTGGAAGAAGCACCATTTGGAGCCCGATTGTAACGGAAAGATTGCGACTGTGTTTGATCCTTACACTTTCTCTGATTGTTTCAAGGACCCGGTGGTAGCATGCTTCACTACAGCCGTGGACTTGCGCGTAAGCAGCGGGCTCGGCCGCCGATATGTTGAACCGCAGGTAGGTAAGAGCAGGCAGGATATCGGGCAACCGGCGTGCGCTCAAAAGATAGCCGTTTGTACCGAGGGCCATGTCCAGGCCTCGCTCTTTACCGTAAAGCACGGCATCGGGAAGACAAGGAAATTCACGATAGAATAGACGATAGGAACGAGTCCGGCCATACTCATACCGGCTGCGATCCCCGTCATCCCTTGTTCCATGATTCCGCAGTTGATCACTCTGGCGGGGTGTGTCGCCTTCAGCTTGTCGATCGCACCGAACCCCATGTCGCCGACAAGCAGAAAGTAGCGCTCGTCGTCGTTGAAATATTCAACCAGCAGGTCCAGAACCACGCGGCGGTACTTACCTGCTTCCGCCATAAGAGCGCCCCTGTGCAAGTTCGACCGGTTCGGGAAGCCGGAAATGGAATTTCGGTACGTTTTCCATACACTTGAGGCCGTAGCCTTTGACCGTCCGGGCTAAAACCACGACCACACTGCCGTCCGAGCGACTCCTGAGTCTGCAGAACAAATCTCCCAGAGAATCGGTCTGGTGTCCGCCTGCCTCAAGCACATGAGCCCCGAAGCCCGCAAGCCTACGGGCCAAGTCGCCCTCGTCCCGCTCCAGGATTTTGGTTGTGTGATCCATGGCTTGCAGCCCGTTGCGGTCCACAATGACGGTTAAGTTGTCCAAGCGGTGCTTTACCGCAAAGGAAAGCGCCTCCCACATTGAGCCCTCTTGGAACTCGCCGTCTCCTGTTACACAGAACGTGTGGTAAGTGCGGCCGCGCACTTTGGCTGCGAAGGCGAGCCCTACGGCCATTGGAAGGCCGTGCCCCAAAGAACCCGTGCCCGCTTCGAGGCCGAAGCTCAAGTTGCGTTCGATACAACCTCCGAGGCGGCTGCCTTCGGTGTAATACCCTTCCCATTGTGCGCGCGGAATAACGCCCAGATCGGCGAGGATGGCGTAAAGTGCGTAGGGGCCGTGACCTTTCGAAAGGATCAACCGATCTCGGTCTTCCCAAACGGGGTTCTCAGGCTGGTAGCGCATCGCCTTGAAGTAAAGCGCCACCAGAATGTCAACGCACGAGAGGGACGGCGCTATATGGCCCGCGCGGTTTCGAACCGCAACCTCTATGACCTGATCCCGGATTTGATCAGCTTTTGCGCGAAGCGTTCCTTTCATTACAGATCCTCGTATCAGATCTTCAAATGAGATTTACATGCGGGGGAGGGTTGACCAGCGCCCAGAGCTATTCGTTGCACGAATCCATGCGGCAGTTTTCCCTGCACAGAGTTATGTCATGGCCGTTCCTAAGCAGGCTGAAGTTTTCCCTGCGGCGCTCACTCTCCCAGAGGTCCGCGAAACTGCTTCGCCGCAGATCGCCCAAGACAAAACGGCTGTCGCCCAGGAAGGCGCTGCAAGTATAAAGTCCTCCGTCGTTGCTCACATAGGCCCAGAAAAAGGGAGTGGCCATGCACAGGCGGTAGGTTTTCGCCCTGCCGGAGCGCTTCAGCGCGCGGGTCCTCACGATCACGCGAAAGCGCTCGGTCTGAAGATCCGCAAGCTCTTCGTAGAGCCCCTCTCCGCTTTCGTAAGCAAGACCGGCGTACCGCTTCTGTAGGCTGAAGAGATGTTGGGAGTAAGGCTTTATAACCAGATAATCCGCACCGGCCTCCCGGACGATTTCGGCCGCACGGCGCAGCTCCCCGCGGTTTTCAGGCAGGAGCAAAATTTGAGCGCCCACCGTGCAGGAAGATCCGACTGCACTGCGGCACTCAACTATGACGCTTCGCACACCGCAGGCCGCCATTTCCCGAAGCCGCTCGGTCAGTATGTCGGGAGGGAACTCCT
>CAZGYL010000845.1:0-2281 GCA_964529985.1 uncultured Planctomycetia bacterium
CCTCTGACTTGGGTTTCGAAGCCGGATCTTTTTGAAGAGCTTAAGGGCCGCGATCGATACTTCGGGAGCTTGATCGGAAGGCGCTACGGCGAGCCCTTCGCTGTTATGGGTTTTGTGCCTTTCGATGATCCCGTCGCCCATTTTTCAGGTTTCGGAATCCCCTGAGCGCGGGAGGCTGCTTGCCTTAGGAGTGCGAACCGTGCGGATTGTTATCGTATGCCACTGGCAACCCGGAGGCAGCAGTACTGTGGCAAGTGAGCTTGCCGCTGCACTGAGCGATCGGGGACATCAAGTGCATGTCGTAGCCGAAAAGAAGCCTTTGCGGCTGCGGTCTCATACCCGGGTTTCATTCCACCCGTTCGAAGTTTTCGACTATCCGCTTTTCCCCGTACCTCCGCACGATCTCTGCTTGATAACGAAGCTTACCGATCTTTGTCAAGAATTTAAGCCGCATATAATACACGCCCACTACGCCGTCCCCCACGCGTTGGCGGCCCTGATTGCCAGAGAAGCGGCCTCCTGCCGGAACACAGGTCTTGTCACCACGCTGCATGGAACGGATGTGACGCTCGTAGGGAGCCACCCGAGCTTCTACACGCTTACCAAGTACGCAATGGAACGGGCGGACTGCGTAACCGTTGTTTCTTCGTGGCTCTTGAAAAAAACGGCTGAGACCTTCCACTTGAAACGAAAGCCGGTTGTGATCCCCAACTTTGTCAATCCGGCCGAGTTTCATTCTCATGGTCGGGTCGGATATCCGGAAGGAGAGCCTTTCGAGCTTGTGCATGCGAGCAACTTCAGGCCGGTTAAACGCGTAACCGACATAGTGCGGGCGTTTCACCTTATCAGCCAAGAAGTGCCGGCTCGTTTGACGCTGGTGGGGGACGGCCCGGATTCGGGTGCTGCAAGGGAACTTGTGGCCGAGCTCGGGTTGACGGATCGCGTAAGGTTCCCCGGACCCGCTCCGACGCTGGGTTCGTTGTTCCGTGAGAGCCACCTTTATCTTCTTCTGAGCGATTACGAGTCTTTCGGCGTTTCGGCGCTTGAGGCTATGGCATGCGGCGTTCCCTGCGTTGTATCGAACGCCGGCGGCCTTCCCGAAGTTGTACGGTCGGGCGAGACCGGATTCCTCTGCCGGGTGGGGGATTTCAGGTGTGCGGCCAGGCAGGCTCTGAGAATAATCAAGGACAGAGCGACATGGGAACGCATGAGCGAGGCGGCTTCGAAGTGGGCGCATGCCGCGTTTTCGGTAAGTTCGATTATTCCCCGTTACGAGGAGCTCTACCGGAGCCTTATCGGCTCAGTGTGATTGTGCCCCGGCCAGAAGGCGGCTTATGGTGTCCATAAGCTCTTCCGGCTTGAAGGGTTTGGCGATGTAAGCATCCATACCCGCCAAGAGGCATTTTTCGCGGTCTCCCGTAAGGGCGTGTGCTGTCATCGCTATGATTGGGATGTGCCCGCCGGAGACAGCCTCGCGTTTTCGTATTTCCGCCGTGGCTTGGAGGCCGTCCATCTCCGGCATTTGGACGTCCATAAGGATGCAGTCGTACTTCTCCTGGAAAGCGGCGCGTACGGCTTCGCGGCCGTTGGTGACCACTTCGACGGTGTGGCCTTCGCGTTCAAGGAGTCGGACCGCAAGTTTTTGGTTCAAGACGTTGTCCTCGGCAAGCAGGATCCGCAAGGAGCGCTTCACCGCAGGCGGCTTGCCTTCAGCCGCTTCGTGGTCTGTTTCCTCAGCGGCGAGCAGCAGTGAGGCGAGAACTTGGAGAAGTTCCCGGCCGCTGAACGGTTTCCATAGAACCGCATCGACTTGGCGTTTCAGATCTCCGCGCGCTGAACTGAGGTAACCGGTGGTCGCGGTTACGACGACTTTAACTTCCTGCGCCTGCGGGTTTTTCTTTATCTGATTGAAAAAGAGGGCCTCCGGGAAGTTTTAAAATTTAAGCGAGGAATTAATGTTCCTGAGGAGATACTAAAACAGAAGACTTATTTTGTAGGGGGCGGGAGTTCAGAAGCAGCTAAGATAGGTTCTATTGGAATCCTTTCGCGGGTAGTAGAAAATAAAAGAGCTTATAATATTACTAATGCAAAGAATAATTATCTGTGTGATCAAGATCTAGTAGAGAAGTTAAATCTGGATTCCTTTGCGGCTGTTCCACTTAAAATAGGAGACCGAGTAAT
Source organism: uncultured Planctomycetia bacterium (assembly GCA_964529985.1). Taxonomy (GTDB): domain Bacteria; phylum Planctomycetota; class UBA8108; order UBA8890; family UBA8898; genus CAZGYL01. The sequence goes on from CAZGYL010000845.1 coordinate 2,182, forward strand.
AGGGGTTTTAGTGGTGGACAACTATGGGAGTAGTAAGCCGATTCCTGATGAAGATGTAGAATCAATGGTGATCTTTGCTAATCAGGCTGGTATTGCAATT
>CAZGYL010000846.1:0-2281 GCA_964529985.1 uncultured Planctomycetia bacterium
TAGCTATACCCTGCTGATCATTTGTTTCGCGCCTCAGGCGGAGTGCTTCGGAGAAAGCCGCTATGGCTCCGTCGAGATCTCCCTGCGCGCGCAGCACGTTTCCTAAGTTGGTAAGCGCAACGGCAAGCCGCCTGCCCTCTCCGAGTTTCCGGCTTTCTTCCACTGCTTCCCGGAAAAAGCGCTGTGCGGTCAAGAAATCGCCCCGCTCTTTGGCCACAAGCCCCAGCAGGTGGAAACCTTCCGAGCGGGTCCCCGGATCCGCTCTTTCGAGCTGTAGGATCTTCTCGGCCATTGCAGCGGCTTGCTCCAGGCGGCCGGTTGCACGCGCGGCGACCGCAGCCCCGCGCAGCGCCCGGAGAAAGTCGCTGCGCCTGGTTGAGCCTTCGAGGCGCTTGAGCAACTGATCGAAGCTTTCCCATGCCTCAGTGAATCTTCCCGTGCGGAGGGCGGCCTGCCCGAGACCGAAAAGAAGTTCAATCGAAGTTTTCTCAGCGGGAACGGAGCGATACAGGGCCAGCGCCTTCCCAGGTTTGCCCGTGGCGGTCAATATACCTCCGGCCTCCACAACAGCACTGAGCGGGAATCGTCCCGGGAGCGTGAGAGCTTGTTCGAGATCCGCTGCCGCTTCAAGCGGTTTTTTATCCCGCATGTGCATGCGGGCGCTTTCCAAGAACCACTTCTTCGCCTCAGCGTTACGACCGACTTCTTTGAGGTGATAGGCACGATCGCGGGGTGAAAGCAAGCGCCGCCTGTGCCGGAGCAATGCTCTGTGAATATCCCGCCTGCGCCTGGGTTCAAGTTCGCCCTCGATCGCTTCTCTGAGTAAGGGGAACGTCAATCTCCAGGTTTCGTTCTCAACCTGCACCACTCCGGCGCGCTCCAAATATTCCAAGCGCCGCCTGAGGTGAGGGAGGGGCGATTGCGCGAGTGCCGACATTGTTTCAAGGTCTATTCCGCTCCGCACGCAGGCAAGGAGCTCAAGTAACGCCCTGTCCCCGGGCAGCAAGTCCGAAGGCAAAACAGTCTTAAGAACGAAACGGCGCAGTTGTCTTGAAGGCGTCTTAAGTGACCCTTCCGGTTTCAAAATGTATTCTCCCCAGGCCGTACGCTCTATCGTTCCGTCACGAAGAAGAAAGCGCACAAACGGTACCAGAAGCGCACTTCGACCTCCACATTGGGCGGTGAGGAAGCCGCCTAAGTCCGGAGCAGGCGGGAATGGAGGAATAAGGGACCTGCGGAAGAAAGGCGTCAGATCCGCCGCCTCAAAGCTCTCTTGCCTGATTGACCGAGGTGTGAACAGGACCCCTTCCGGATAAACCGCCTGCTGCAGGCGTACTGCGGTTTGGGCCGCTGAGCCGGGCCGTTTGAAAGGATCACACTCAATGAGGTCGGAGACGACCGCGCTGAGATTCTCCGGCACCTCGCTGTTTAACGAGTGGGCGGCCGGCGGAGAGACTCCCTTGGAAAGATCTTCGAGCGTAGGGTAAGGCAGCCGTCCTGTAAGCCAGCGGTAAAGCGTTGCTCCAAAAGAAAAAAGGTCGCTCCGTTCGTCGGCTTGAGTTGAAGATTCAAGGAGTTCAGGGGCTGCATACCCGAGAGTGCCTGCTCCGGCTCCGGCACTTAGGCCGGGCTGCGCCCGTGTTTTTACAAAGCCCAGATCAGCTATAAGCGGCTTGAAATCCCCGAGCGAGGCAGGCCTCAGGCCCGGCCGGCTCTCGGCAAGCACGTTCGAAGGCTTGAGGTCCCGGTGGACCAATGCAGCGCTGTGTATGTCCTCGATTCCCCGGAGAAGGTTGAGCCAGAAAACAAGGCCGGAGGTGATTTCGGAGCGGTCCGGTCTGGAATTCGCTCGCAGGAGATCCTCAAGATTTGGGCCTGAAATAAGCGGAGTCACAACAAAACTGCGCCCCTCAGCTTCTCCTGAGCCCAGGAGCGGAAGCACGAATCTGCTCGCGCAGCGCTTCAAGGCCGAAAGCTCAGCCTCATGTTCCGCATGGGCACAGGCCTCCGGGAAGAACCATTTGAGGGCGACCATACGGCCCGAGGCAGTATCTTGGGCGGCAAAAACTTCCCCGCTTGCGCCCCGGCCGAGCAGCCGAACGAGCCGGTACCTTTGTGCGAGAAGGCGCTCTGCCATAAAGTTTCCCAGCCAGATTGCGGTCAAAAATCGGCCGCAGACCTTCCATGGCCCGCTTAAGTCGATTATAGGCCCGCAAACCGGTCAAGGAAAGGCCGGTTAGCGGGTAAAAATTGGCCGTTTGGAGGGGCGGCTTCTGTGGGT
>CAZGYL010000847.1:0-2267 GCA_964529985.1 uncultured Planctomycetia bacterium
ACTGAACTTCGAGGGCTCGGTGCTCTCGTTCTCGAATGGGTCGAAGGAGGTTTACCATGCGTCGAGTATGGTTCCTGTTGGCAGCCGGTGCCTGTGGGTCGTTCCTATTTCTGCTTTCTTCGTGCTACACCTACGGCACTGAGCCCGAATGGGTACGCGGCAAGATTTCCGAACAACCGGAATCCATCCGTTACGCCAAGGTGATCCGCGCGGAAGATTTCATGGAGCAGTACCGCCAGTTCCAGCGCGAGTACGGCTACGGTCGCGAGGATTACCGAATCGCAATAGGCGTGCGGCTCAACATTGAAGTCGTCGACCAAGGGATCGTCAGATCCGTCTATGTCGGGCCCGACGGCAAGATCGATCTGCCGCTTGTAGGCACCGTGAAGGCCGCAGGCAAACCGATCGATCAATTACGTCGCGAACTGAGGGAAAGGTACCGGCCGTTTTTCAAGGGAGACGTCCAGATCAACGTCAATACGGATCGTCCCGTCATCGTCGCCGGCAATTACCGCTGGAACCTTGCAGGCCGCGCCACTGTCATCATCGCCGATTACGGGCTGGGCGGAAACGTTGTTGATCTGCAGGGTGACGAAAACCTGACCGAGGTGCTTTTCCGCAACTCCAATTGGGGCACGGTCGGCAGCTTCCTGGGTGTAAAGCCGGAATGGAAGGAAGTAGGAGTCATTCGTCAGATCAATCCGGAGGAAGAGGGGCAAAAAGCGGAAACGGTCATTATTCTATGCGATTTGGAAAGGCTGCTCTTCGGCGGCGACACGCGCCAGAACGTTCCGATCCGGCATCGGGACATCATCTTCGTTCCGCGGCGGCGTGACACGCTGCTTGAGGAGATTCACGACTCACTCGGCTACTGGGCTACCATGCTGACGGACGTGCAGCAGATCCGGGACATTATCAAGGCAATGGAGAAATGGTAAGAGGGGAAGGGCACACGCCCTCACCGTCTTTGGGAGGCCTGATATGACAGATAACGTTGCCGAAGCGCTGACCGCAACGATCCGCCGGGTCGCAAGCGAGGTTGTCCAACAAAAACTGACAGAATTCCGGCAGCAGGTTCAGGAAGTGTGTCTTACGGCGGTGCAGGCCGCCTTCACCCGATTCTCCGAATCAGAGGCCTTCAAAGGAGCGCTCAAGGAACACGCTGATTCCGGCCCGGGAATGCAAGAAGAGCAGATCCGGACGCTGATCGCGGAAGAAGTGGCGAAATGCACGGACCCGAAGGCCGCTGTGGAAGCTTACCTGAACGAGCACGCAGCCGAACTCTTGAAACACGAAAGCATTAAGGAGGAGATCGACAGACAAATCCTTGAAAAGGCGAAAGAGCTCTTCAAGCGCAGCGTGTTTTCAGGCAGCTTGGACATAAAAAAAGCGATCACAAAAGTCGTAGAGAATGCTCTTGCCGCGCGCGGGATAACGGGTGAAGGCCAGGCCAACCCGGCTGAAATGATAAAGGAGCATCTCCGTGAAAACCTCGGTCCCGTACTCCAGGAGACCGTAAGCGGCGAGGTGCGCAAGTTCCTCTCCTCAGAAGAGCTCAAAGAACTTTTGGATTCAAAATTCCGGGCGATCGATCTTTACCTCAAGACCGACGTTATACCCAAGGTCGTCAAGCGCGAAATCGCAAAAGCTTTGCAAGGCGCCTGAAAGGGCCGGGCGGCTGAAGACTCTCGCAGTCCGCCCGCCCGAAAAAACAATATGACCGCGCGTAATTCCTAAACCACCCTTTGGCCGCTGAGTGCCCGCATTAGCGGGCGTGTCGCCCCTTTCTCACCAAGATCTCAAGGTGCGGAATGCTTGCTCCGAGGAAAGACGCGAGAAGACGAACTCTTTGGGGACCTGCGTAACGCCTTCAGCCTATGATAAAAGCGCCCTAGCCTGATGCAGAAACCACTTTCCCGTTCCTACAATTCGCCCCGGCAAGCTAGAGGCGCCCATAAGTGCCTCATCCAATAAATACGGGAGCGTATGCCGGAGAGATTTTGGTACGAGCCAAGGAGCCCCGACGCAAGCAACCTCACCGAGCCCGTTGTTAAATCTCCCCCGTGCGGAATGCTTGCTCCGAGGAAAGACGCGAGAAGACCAACTCTTTGGGAACCTGCGTAAAACTTTAGGCGCTTGGCCGCTCTATGGGCTGTCGACGGGATAGCCCTTCTCGCGTCTTCCCTCCTCGCGCATATCTTGACGTCTAGCTGTGCGGAATGCTTGCTCCGAGGAAAGACGCGAGAAGACCAACTCTTTGGGAACCT
>CAZGYL010000848.1:0-2265 GCA_964529985.1 uncultured Planctomycetia bacterium
TTCTCGCATCTTCCCCCCTCGCGCATTCCTTAGGTGGAGCGGCGACGCAGTCCCCGATCAGCCGGCCCCACCCTGTGCAGCCCCGCCCCTGCCTTTTGCTCTTCGTGGCAAGGAGTCGGCGTTAAAGGCAAGGCAGGCTATCAACGCTTAGTCTCCCTTGCATGGACCTCTGAGAGAAAAATCTGTCATTGCCTCAATGACCTGAGGCTGTGTGGGGCCGGCTGATTGGGGATCAGAGACATCGCGCCAAAAGATCCCGCCAGGCGCCCCGAGTCCGGTTTTGGCGAAAAGCCAAAACCGGAAGGTAGTTATTGGATGAGGCACTAGAAGTCAGGCGGCGGGGGGTGATAAAGCGGCTCCAGAGCCAATGCTTCGTCAAGAAGGCGCTCGCCTTCGCGCTTTTTCCCTTGGGCCATAAGTGACCACCCGAGCCTGTTCAGCGCATAGGGCCAAGTCGGGACCAATTCAACGAGCCTGCGTAAATAGGTTTCGGCTTCAGCGGCTCTCTTTTCGCTGAGGCAAAGTTCACCGAGGGCAAGCAAGGCCCACGGGTGGTCGGCATGAGCTGCAAGGAGCTTTTGGTAAACGCCCTCAGCTTCTTTTGCTTTGCCTTCATTCTCAAGCGTCGTCCCCAGCGCCAGCAAAGCCGGTGGTGCGTCCTCCAATGCGCGTGCTGCTTCGGCCATGTGCTCGGAGGTGAAATCAGCCTCCGGCACAAAGCGTTTGAGACGCTCTTCAAAAGAAACCGCTTCGGGATCCTCCCGCGCGAAGATGCTGTCCGAGAGGTCTGTAAACCAGCGGTCCGGCGGTACCGAAGCTCCGAGTTCGGTTCCCGGGTACAAGGCGAGCCTGGATACCACTACGCTTCCCACTCGAAGTTCTCGAAGAAGCGCTTCGGTGGCTGTGACGTCACGTGCCGTCTCGCCGGGCACGCCGGTTATGATATAAGCCGAGAGAAGCATACCGGTCTTACGGCAGGCTTCTGCGAGTTGCAACAGCTCGCTCCTGCGATAGTTTTTCCCCAGAGTTTTGAGCACCTCCTGCGAGCCCGATTCGATTCCAAGCTGTATTTGGACGCACCCGGCGCGCCTCATAAGAGTTACCGTTTCCGGGTCAAGCATCGCGACGGCACATTGGCAGTCCCAGAGGAAGGGAAGCCTCCGTTGGAGAATTTCCCGGCAGAACTCCCTGAGCCGTTCCCTGTCTGCAGAGAAGCTGTCATCGCGGAAACTGAAGTAAAGAAGCCCCCAGCGTTCTTTCAGCGCCTCTAATTCTCTCAGCAGGTTGCTCAGCGACCGCTTTCGGACTCTGCGGCCGCACAGGTAGGGAGCTTCACAGAATCGGCAGGCGAAAGCGCAGCCTCGGGCTGTCATAACGTGCCGCAGTTGAAGTCTCCGGTCCACCCCGGTAATGGTCATATCCGCATTGCCCGGAAAAGGGAGGCTGTCCAGATCGGGCACACGCACTATTTCAGCGCCGCCGGAATCCGGCCGCCCCTGCAAGACGAGTCCCGGTATGCCCTCCGGAGAAACACCTTCTGCAAGGCGTGCTGCAAGCTCTTTCAGCACTTCTTCACCTTCTCCTAAGACAACGCCGTCTACAAAGGGACAGCGTCTGAGAATTTCCTCGCACAGAGGCGTTGCATGAGGACCTCCCAGTACCACGAAAGGTTTCTCGGCACCCGGGGCCCGTCGTTTCACCTCCTCAGCGAACTCCAGGGCTCGGCGGCGTTGAAAGGTAAAGCACGAGATCCCCACAAGGTCCGCTTCAAGCGCGAGAGATAAAGCGTCCCGCCGGGTCATGCGCATCATGTGTGCTACCGTCACCCGGTGCCCGAAGTTAGCAAGAAGCGCACCCATGCTCAGCAGGCCCGTGGGCACCAGATTCATGCCCGGCTCAGAGCGGTACCTCCTGGGGCATGGGAAAAGAAGCACGCACCTAAGTGCCATGGCAAATCCGTTTCAAGACGCTGTTAAAGAAAAAAGACGTCGAGCATGGTCGAAAGCCTTTCAAGCTATCGCGTGAATGGAACGCGGGCAAGACTTCGGGCGGCAAACGGTATTGGGAAGCCGGCCCCCCCGGCGTATACTGAAGCACAAGCGGTAGGGGGCGTCCGCAGTATAGCAGGAGGTCCGCCATGTGCAGACGGCTGGTTCTCACCTTTCTTCTGCCCGTAGTCCTTTTTCTCCCAAGCAGGGTTGTTGAGGCCGGAAGAAGGGGAAAGCGCCCGAGAGGAAAGGGTAAATTCATAAAATTCGAATGCCG
>CAZGYL010000849.1:0-2264 GCA_964529985.1 uncultured Planctomycetia bacterium
GTTTCCTTTCAAGCGACCGCATCACGCGGCTCCTCATGGCTTCTACGTACCTTTGCCACAGAATCGGCTGCAAACTCGAAATGATCAGGAAAATCCAAAAGAGGTTAATAAGATCCATACCGCACTCCTTGTGCTCTCTCCGATCCGGCAGCGGTTCTCAAAGTACACGAATCCTACACCGAGCGCGGATTCCCGTCCAGAACGGGAGACCTCCGGACTCGTTTCCCCTCGACCGCAGGGCCTGGTTGGGGGATCGGGCTCTTGAGATAATCAATGCGATCAAAGGGATGTGCCCGGCCCTGCAGGAACCGGCTCGGAAGAGCACCTTCGGCCGGGACTTTCGATCGGCTCGCACATCTTCAAAGCTCCGGGAGGCGGTATGAACAAGAAAGAGGCAAGCTTGCGGAAAAAACGCGGAGAAACAAGGCGGTCGTTTCTAAAGGCGGCCGGGGTCGGGACGGCTGCCCTGGCATGGCAAGGCGCGGTGGCGCGTCAGGGCCGGGTTCTAAGGCTGGCCGTCGTGGGCGGCGGATTCGGTGCAGCGCACCATTGGCATGAACACCCGAGGTGTCGGATCACCGCTGTAAGCGATCTGGTGCCCGAGCGGCGCCGGCGCCTGCAGGAGCGCTACCGTTGCCGCAATGCGTACCGGAGTCTTGAGGAGATGCTCGAGAAGGCGGCGGGAACCTTTGATGCCGTAGCCATCTTCACCGACGCACCCAGCCACGCGAAGCATACGGTCATGTGTATGAAAGCAGGGAAGCATGTCGTTTCTGCATGTCCCGTGGGCCTGAGCTTGGAGGAGCTCCGGGAAGTTAAGCGCGTGAAGGAAGAGACCGGGCTCCTTTACATGATGCACGAATCAAGCTATTACAGGCAGGAGTGTATCGCAGCAAGAGAGCTATATGAGGCGGGGGCCTTCGGCCGCCTGTGTTACTCGGAGGTTGAATACTACCACCCTGGTATCGGCAGGCGGAATCACAGCCTTTCAGTGTGGCGCGGGAAAAGAACTTGGCGCTGGGGCTTTCCGCCACTGCTTTATCCGACTCATTCCCTGGGGCTTATCGTGGGAGTTACAAAGGAAAGAATCGTGAAAGTCTCAGCTTACGGGGAACACGTAAGCCCGGACTTCCCCGGACCGCAGGAAAACAGCTACGGCAATCCTTTCGACAATGAAATGGCGCTCGGTTTCACCGACAAGGGAAACATCTGCCGCTTCGGAGTCTTCTGGTCCGTAGCAGCCGAAGGCGAGCGGGGGCAGTGGCTCGGAGAAAAACTTTCCTGTTACATGCCTTCTTCAGGAGGCCAGCCCGCGGCCATGAAGAAAAGCGGCCGCAGGTGGGAGCCGTGGCGGGTCCCGCGCTACTGGGAAACCGACAGGCTGCCGCCCCCGTTGCGGCACCCGAGCGGCCACGGCGGAAGCTCTGTTTTCCTTTGCAACGAATTCATAGAGGCGGTACTCGGTGAGCGCGAACCGGCGGTCGACGTCTACGAATCAATAGCCATGACCGCACCCGGCATTGTGGCCCATGCTTCGGCGCTCAAGGGAGGTGTGCAGCTTTCGGTGCCGAGCTTCGATCCGCGTTGAAAAAGGCCCGAAAGTTCACCGACTCCGGCTCCCGCCGCTCTCAGCGCCTGTTACTTCTGTTTCGGCGGCGGGAGAAGCTCCACCTTCTGCTCAGCAGGCAGCTTCTTCAAATCCACGGAAAGATTTTCGAGATATTTTTCGTGTACCTTCGGCAGAGAGTAGGCCCGCCCGAGCTCTGTCTCGCGGTCTTTGTATATCCGCTCATAGAGCTCCCATTGTTTGCGGCTCAGCAGACCTTTCTCGTAGGCGCGCTTTACGTTTTCTCTCACCATTTCCCAATAACCGGGGATTCTGTCCATAGGCATGTTTCCGCGATAAGCCAATGCCGAAGGACCCCAAGTGCTGCCCGGTATGTCATAAAGAGGATAAAGCATGAACTTATTGGGATCTTTGCTCTCCATCCACTGCTTGGCCTCGGCTAAACCGTGCTCAGCGCCGTACTCTATGATCTTGATAAGATTTTCCTGCAGCTCCCAGATACCGTGCCACTGGGTGTAATCAGCGCCCATCATCTCGGCTCCGTGCCGGAAACGCCTGCCCTCATGGTGCCAGTTCCGGTACACCACGTGCTCGATCTCTTGATCGTAGCCAGTAACAGGCCACGGGTTCAGGTTGCGCTCTGCAAATGTGAAAACATCGGTCTTTATCAAGCCGTTCTCCTTGAGAATCCCGGCCC
>CAZGYL010000850.1:0-2263 GCA_964529985.1 uncultured Planctomycetia bacterium
AAACCCTTTTGAAAACGCGCCGCCGGCCGTCGGCTGACCGCGAGCGCAGCACCTGCAGGGCGGCCGGAAAGAAAAGATCCCAAGCTCCCGCCAAACCGCCTCCCACAATGACCAAGTCAGGGTCGAAAAGGTTGATCGTCCATGCCGCGCCGAAGGCGAAAACCTCCCCGAAACGCTCAAAAGCCCGCCTTGCCGCTCCACCTGAGGTCCCTCGATCAGTGCGGGCTTCTTCAGCCATTTGCTTGGGCAAGGCGGGATCGTCGGGGTCCGGCAGATTCGTGCAGCCGAATCGGCGGAGCTCCTCTACAAAAAGCTCTCCGAGTCCTTTGCGGCTTACCGTGTCTTCAATGGCTCTTCCATCGCACCAAGGGCAGGTACCGATTTCACAACCTGTTGAGGAGGAGCCCAGAAACATTTTTCCCGAGGTGGTGAAACCGCAGCCCCAGCCCGTCCCCAATGTCATTCCAAGCACGCTGTCAAGCCGCCGCGAGGAACCGCGGGCCTCAAGCTCCCGATTGAGCTCCGGTAACTCACCGTGCAAAGCAACCCCATAAGCAAAAAGATCCCCGTCGTTCCTAATGAAAACAGGCAGCCCCAGCTCCTTTTCCAGAAACGGTCCCAAAGGCACCGCCCCGCGGTAAGCCGGCAGATTGTCAAGGTCGCCTATAATCCCGGCTTCGTAATCCGCAGGCCCGGGGAATGCGAAGCTGACCGCTAAAACCGGCCCCGCTTCCTCCACTTTCCGGCGTACGGCCGTAAACCCCTCAACAAGGTTACCCAGTGATCGCTTCAGGTTATCCCCGCATGCAGGCAGAAGTACCGGCTCGTCAAGAAGAAGCGCTCCCGACTGAATCGCATTGAAGGCGAAATTCGTCCCTCCTGCATCAAGGGTCAAAACCACAGGCCCGCCCTGCGGAGGCACGGCTCCTCCGGTTTTCCTTTCCGCCATATGTTTCGACCTCCGGAGCATTTATACGGCTGTTTCCGCTTGTACCCCCGGCGCACACTTCCTATAATCCTGACGCAAGTGAGGAAAGAAATGAAGAGAAGTATAGTGATTATCGCGGCGTACCTGGTCTGCGCACTTGCAGCCGCCGGCGATATCCGGGCGCTCATCCCGCCTGACTACTGGGATCTGCTGTCCCGTTCCGGATTCAGAAGCTTCCGCACGGACAATTTCATATCACAACGCAACGCAAAAGCCGGCTACCTCCTCCTGGGCCTGCTGGGGAACGCCCGCTTGGAAGCGGACCGCGTCATCTTCAGAGCAGATAAACTCGTTTTCATCTACTACGAGAAGGAAGCTGAGCTGGGCAGTCCCCACCCGTTCGAGCTTTACGCCGAAGGGAACGTAGTGGTGGCCCCTGGGCCCCGCTATCCGTACAAGATCTCCGTGTTCCTCACCGCCGATGCCTTGTACTACGACGGCCGCACCCTCCAAGGGCTTGCTGTAAACGTTACGGCCCGAGCTGAAGGAATCACCTCGCTCACCGGCCCTGAGGTGCCGGGCGAGCTGGCCCTTATCGCACGCCGCCTGCGCTTTTACGGCAGGGTTGAACGAATCCGGCCGAAGGCCGAGCGGGCCGGAGTGGTCTTCAACTACTTCGCCGGGAAAGATATCACGGTGAGCACCTGCGACTTGGCCCTCCCTCACTGGGGCCTTAAGTGCGGAAAAGCGGAAGCCATTGAGGAAGAGGGGCCTGAGCGGGCTTACACAATCAAAACATCCGGCACATTCATTGCGATTGGAGGAAGGAGAATTCTGCCGCTGCCGCCGGCCGTTCTGTCAACGCGTTTTTTCCGCAGCGTGCCGCTTCGGAAGATTCAGATCGTCAACTCGCGCAAATACGGATACGGAGTCCGGACCACCTGGAGTCTCAATAGAATCCCGGGAAGCGGGGAGCTGCTCAGTGCGATTCACCGCTCAACAGGTGTGCCGGTAGACATGGACGGGCTTGTGGACCCACTCTCAAAGCGGGGGGTGGGGCTCGGAGTGAATACCGAATACGGCCGGCATCCCAAACGCTGGGAAGACGGGTCCTGGCAAAATGTAAAGGGTGACCTGAGATTGTACTGGGTCCATGACACAGGCGAGGATCGCAAAGAGGATGAACTTTTTCCCGGTCACCCTCCGGCGGAATGGCGCTCAACCGATCGATTCCGCCTGCGGGGGTTCCACCGCATGGAGCTCCCGGGAATCGGCACTCTGGACGGAGAAATCTCGCACTGGCGTGACAGAAACTTCTACAAGGAGTTTTTTGAA
>CAZGYL010000851.1:0-2259 GCA_964529985.1 uncultured Planctomycetia bacterium
CCCCCCGCGCTTCGTGGTAAGCCTTCACAAGAAGAAGCCCGGTCCATTCACCTTGGGCGCCGGCCATGGGGCAAAGCGTAAAAGCGTCCATGCCGGTCACTTCGGAGAGAAGTTCCTGAAGCTCGTACAGTACGCCGAGCGTTCCCTGCATGCACTGCGGAGGTGCAAGAGGGTGCACTTCGGTGAAACCGGGCAGCCCGGCGACTTCCTCACATACCTTAGGGTTGTATTTCATGGTGCAGGAGCCGAGCGGATAAAAACAACCGTCTACACCGACCTGCCTCCGGGAAAGCTCGATATAGTGGCGTACGACATCAAGTTCGCTCAGCTCAGGGAGCTCAAGCGGCTCCTCCCGCTTCAAGTGAGCGGGAATCAGTTCCGCAGCGCCGCGCTCGGGGACCGGATCGGGCACCTGGTGGGTTCCGCCTCCTTGGCTTTGTTTCTCAAATATAAGCTCCATTGCGGTCGCTCCCTCCTGCTCCCTGCGATTTCCGGAATCCTATGTATTCAAAACCTCCCTGAGAACCGCCGCATACCTGTCTATATCTTCGCGTGAACGTTTCTCCGTGACCGCGACAAGCACATCTCCTTCGTGCCACAAAGCCGCCTCACCTTCCCGTCCCCGGAACACCCTGCTTCCTTTCCAGCTTAGAAATTCTTTTACAGGGAGGCCGGCGAGGATGCCCCGCTCGCGCATTGCCCTGCAGAGCTCAAGGGCGGGGACAGGTGTCCGGAAGACAAATTCCCGCCAGTAAACCCCGGGGAAGAGCTGCACTCCGGGGATCTCTTTCAACCGCTCGCGAAGGAGCGCCGTGCCCTTAAGACATGACGCCGCGCACCTTCGCAGTCCTTCCCGGCCCATAAGCGCCAGGTAAAGGCCCGCCGCCATGGCGCACAACGACTGATTTGTGCAGATATTGCTCGTAGCCTTTTCCCGGCGGATATGCTGTTCCCGTGTCTGCAACGTAAGTGTAAACGCCCTGTCACCGCGCGAATCGACGGTAAGCCCCACAAGCCTTCCGGGCATACGGCGTATAAGAGATTTCCGGCAGGCGAAAAAGCCCAGATAGGGCCCTCCGCCTTGAAGGCCCAATCCGAGCTCCTGTCCTTCACCGCAGGCTACGTGCGCGCCGTAAGCCCCCGGGGACTTGAAAAGCGTAAGCCCCAAAGGCGAAGCGACGACGACAGCCAGCGCGCCGTGATCGGCGGCTGCCTTTACAGGTTCGGAAAGATCACCCACCCTTCCCGTGAAATCGATCTGAGGCACGATAACAGCCGCAGTGCTCGGGTCAACAGCCTCGGCGACCGGTCTGAGATCACGCCCGGTCTGGAGCGCACCGCTTGGAACCTCAACAAGTTCAAAACCCGGCCCCCGGCCCGCCGTGCGGAGCACTTCCCGCCAGTTCGGGTGCAGATTGGCATCGACAACTACCCGCGTCCGGCCCGTGGCGCGCACCGCAAGGAGCAAAGCTTCCCAAGTAGCAGTCGCACCGTCATAAAGAGAAGCGTTGGCCGCTTCCAGCCCGGTGAGGCGGGTGATCATCGTTTGGTATTCAAAAAGCGCTTGAAGGATACCTTGAGCCGCTTCCGGTTGATATGGAGTGTAGGCCGTGTAAAATTCGCCGCGCCGCAAGAGCTCCCTGACGGGTGCAGGAACGTAGTGGTCATATGCTCCCGCTCCGAGGAAACAAAGCATCTGATCAGCGGTCTTGTTCTGTGCGGCTCGGGCACGAAGCAGTCTCTCAGCTTCACATTGGCTCAGCCCCTCGGGCAAATTGTACCGCGCGCAACGGACCTCGGCGGGCACATGCGAAAAAAGTTCTTCCAACGATTTCAAGCCCAACTTGTGCAGCATTGCCTCGACGTCCTCGCGCCGAAGCGAGATAAACGGCATGATTCCTCCTTCCTCGGAATTCCGCTTTCAGAGGCCGTTTCTCACTCTTGCACCTTGCCGGCGTACTGCTCCGCTGTAAGAAGCTTCCCGACTTCGGACGGATCGCTCACCTTAAGTTTCACAAACCACCCATCCCCGTAAGGGCTCTTGTTTACAAGGCTCGGGTCACCGGCGACGTTTTGATTTACCTCAAGTATTTCCCCGCTCACAGGGGCATAAATGTCACTTGCGGCTTTGACCGATTCAACCACCGCCATCGGCTGCATTGCTTCATAACGCTTCCCGACCTCAGGGAGTTCGACGTAGATGACTTCCCCGAGCTTCTCCTGCGCATAATCAGATCGGAAGAGCGTCGTGTAGGGAAA
>CAZGYL010000852.1:0-2258 GCA_964529985.1 uncultured Planctomycetia bacterium
GCTTGCGGGGGCTAATTGTAGGAACGGGAAAGTCGTTTCTTGATGACGCACTAGAGGAAAGCTGGGAGCCGGTGCTTCAGCGCGCTGCGGGTTCCAAACTGCCGCCCATACCGTGTGGGTCCTGAAAGTCCTTCGGATCCGCTTGTATGGTGATCGTGCGACCGTTGCGAAGAACTATGAAGTCGACTTTTTCCAAGAGAGCTGCAGCGGCCATGGCGGTTGTCAAGCTCTTGAAATCTTCGAATTGCTTATCCCCGATTCCGATTATAAGGTCCCCGTCCTGAAAACCGGCTTTTGCAAGATACCCGTCTTTTTTCCATACGTAGATTCTGTATGCGTTGAATTCTTTAGGCACAAAGACCACCTCCGTCTGCTCCGACACCGAAACGATCATTTCACCGCCTTTGCCCGGGGCTTCCAGTTTGACAACGTATCTGCCGGGGGGTAAATCCTTAAAGATCACATTCCCTTCTTCATCGATTCTCTTGCGGTCAAGCAGAGGAACGAATCCCCGCTTGCGCTCTTCCGTGGTCAGTATCAGAGCCCAGTTTTTGCCTGGGTTTGCAACGTGGACAATAAGCTCATAGAGCTCAGGCAAGGTTAAGCTGAGCGAATTGTCACCCGGCTGCAGGGTCACCGGCATTCGAAAGAGCTCTCTGGAAAGCGGCCCTGCGGAAAGGGTCGCAACGAGTTCATAGGAACCCGGCTCGACAGGACCGAGCTTGACCTTGTTTTCACCAGAGGCTCTGCTTACAGAGAGCCACGGGGACCCCATGGGATCCTCTTGCTTTTCCAGGGTTACCGAAACTACCCCCGGGTAATTCTTTTCCTCGTAGCCTTCGAATGTTACGATCAAGGTCGCAGGCTCACCGAAAGTTACTACCACTTCCTTATCCCTTTCAGGATCGAATTCCACTTCCTTTTCCCCGTACTTGGGGCTGTGGACTGAGAGGAAAAAGCGGATCTGCCCTTTTTCAGAGCTTTCCATGAAGCTGTGGCTTAAGAAGGATTTGAAGACAGGATCCTCTTCAGCGATGTTTTTAGGCACGATCAGGAGATAGGAACCGTCCTTTCTTCTCATCTTGCTGGGATAGGCGTTTTGGGTGAAGCTTTTGCTTTTCAGTAAGAGCTGTACTCTTATATCCCTAAGCAGCTTGCCGTCCGGGCCGTATACATAAAGAATGATGCACTGGGAGGGATCGACCGGCGGAACTTCAAGGTCTTGGTGGACAGTACGATCCAGTACTTCGACAAAGGCCTCCGCACACACCGGCCCGCGGAATGAGAGCATGGCGGCAAGGTAATAAAGACCGGGAGAAAGATAGGCAAACCGGTAAGAGTTGTCGCCCTTTGCAGGAGAGGGCCACTGCCGGTGGCTTGTTACGTTCAAGCGCGTAAGCGGCGGTGGCTCAGGTTTGCTGACTTTGCAGAGAATAATAAATACCGATTCAGGAACCTGGTCCTGCGGGAACATGACCTTTCCTTTGATAGCTCCCCAGGCCTTAAGTCTCAGCGTTACGGCGGGAGGGGTCTGGCCTTCTTCGACCGAAAGAGGCACCTTTTCCGATCTGTAAAAGGTGTCCTCTATGGTTGCGTTTGCAAAGACTTCGTAGGAGCCGGGCTTGATCTCAATCTGAGGATCAGAGGGAGTCCACCTGTGAAGCGATGACGATTCTCCTTCTTCGAATCTTATATCAGCGTAGGGCGGCTGGGTGTCGTCGGGCAGGAGAACCGATACCGAAAGGAGAAGCAAGGGCTTGGCTACGAAATGCAGTTCCTGCCCTACTTTGGCCTTGTAGACCGGACTGCCGCCCTCAGATTCGATTTTCCAGCCCTCAAGGCGGGCCGATACGTAAAACGTCCCGTCTTCCGGAAGGCCGCTTAGTTCAAAACGGCCCGCGGCGTTTGTGACGGCTTTCCATGTTGCTTTCTTCTGCCACAGTCTGTCGGCTATAAATGCGCGCACTTCTTCTTCAAGGGTTTTCTCTTGCTTCTTGCGCCTCGGGACGGGTCCGGTATGCGACTTAGGCTGGAGCTGTGCGGTTACGAGGACGCCGGGAAGGGGCTGGTCCGAGTCGGTTTTAACGCTGCCTGTGATCTTACCCTCTCCTGTTGGAACCTCTCCTACGCGAACAGAAGCTATAAGCTTCGAGAAGTCGGTTGCAGCGCCTGCCTTAGGGGAAGTTGAGGGAGGGATTTCTTAGGCAGGAGGAGAGGTCGAGTGCTTTGAGGGAGGGAGAGGTGCCGGGGGTTCGGTC
>CAZGYL010000853.1:0-2254 GCA_964529985.1 uncultured Planctomycetia bacterium
CCGCCTGCTTGAGCTGCGCAACGAGATCAAGGAGCGCGCTCAGCGCGGGGACTTGGGGCCGCAAGCCCGGCGGCGGCTCAACGACCTCTGCAACCAGCTTCTCGATCAGGAGCGAACGCTTCGTGAGGCCGCCAAGCAGGAGGCGGCTGTAAAGAGAAAAGTCAAGAAAGAAACAAGCAGGAAGCGTGCGGGAAGTTTCAAGACCAGGGTGAACAACATATCGATCGGTTTGGCCTTCTCGCAAGCCACTTGGAATGAGCTTGTAAGCCTCCAAAAGGAGGTGATCCGCCTCAAAAACGAGGGAGGATTGCTTCTTAAGGACTTCAAAGACGTTATGGGGCAGATCAACGAGAAGCTCGATACCTTGAAGAAACTCCGCGGGCTTACCTCAGGAGCCTGAAGCGCTTCCACCTCCTCCCTTCACACCTGGTAAACACCGCCGCCCATGGTATACTGCCTGCTCTATGGCTGCGGATCCGTACAGCGCTCTTTCGCTCCGGCGGACCTCCGACGGCACCGAGGTGGCGATAAGGGCCGGGCCCGGCGCCAAACGGAACGCCGTTACGGGGCTTTGGGGTTCGGCCTTGCGCGTGCAGATCGCCGCCCCGGCCCGGGAGGGCCGGGCCAATCGATTGCTGCGGCGTTATCTGGCTGAATGCTTCGGGCTTAGGGAGCGGGATGTGATCATCCGACACGGAGAGAAAGGGCGGGACAAACGCGTCTTGCTGCGCGGCCTGACACCTGAAATGGTCCGGGCCCGCCTCGCAGAACTGGCACAAGAGGAAAACAGTCGTTGATTCGCAAAGAGGAGCGCAACTGATGGCGGAGCGAGAAGACCAAGTAAGAGGCTTTTGGAGGGGAGACAAGCAGCGCTACAAGCTCCAGGAAGAGGAACCGGAAGGACAGGAACCGGAAGACAGGCCCGGAGGGATCGACCGGGTGAACTTTGATCTGCTTAAGCACCGCCGGGTCGTCGTCATATCCGAGGAGGTATCCAACCGCCTTTCCCGCCGCATCATTCCTCAACTGCTGTGGCTCGATACACAGAGCCATGAGCCCATAACGGTTCTGATAAACACGCCGGGGGGTACCGCAGATGACGGCTTCGCGATCCATGACATGTTGAGATTCGTCGAGTCCCCGGTTTACGCGGTTTGCGTCGGACTTACGGCAAGCGCCGGGGCGATCATTCTCCTTGCGGCACCGAAGGAGCACAGGCTGGCTTTGCCGAACAGCCGCATTATGATTCACCAGCCGGCAGGCGGTGCCCGCGGCCGTGCAAGTGACATTGAGATCACAGCGCGCGAGATCGCGCGCCTCAGGTCCCGCGCGAACGCGCTTATCGCCAAAGAGTGCGGCAAATCGATCGAGCAGGTCGAAGCGGACACCAACCGGGATAAGTGGATGACCCCTGAAGAGGCCATGGAGTACGGGCTTGTCTCCAAGATCGTAACAAGTTGGAAGGAAGTACTCCCGGCTTGAGTGCGAGGCCTCCGTGGGGCCTCTTGCAGGCGCGCATGGTTCTACAAGCTTCGCGCGTTCATATGGTGCGGCCCGGAAGAAAGGCGCGGGCAAAGTCCTCGTGTCGAACGCCGGCATGAAAAAGAAAACTCTTCGTGTTCCGCTTTGTCTGCTTCTCGGTGCGGCTTCTCTCTGCAGCTGCACCCATTACAGGCTGCACCTGAGCTTGGAGAGGACGGGACCGCCGCCGCGGGCTGCTTCCGATCTAAAGAGCGGTTCCCCAAAGAGCGAAGCCGATGCCTCAGCCGCACCACGAGCTGAGGAACCCGTGGGAAAGCGAGTCGCCTCGGCGGCCGGCACACAGGGCCCCGGCCCGTTTGCACGCTCAGCCGCCTATGCAGAAGCCTACCGCACGTGGCGCAGCAACCACATGTGGCTGATAGAGCGGCTTCAGGAGGGCCTAAGGACGCCGTCCTTTGTGCGCGAAGAGCTCAACTGGGTCCGGCAGGCTCTTCTTGCACTTGAAGATTATGTGCCCCAGAGCCGCAAGGCGCTCTTGCACTCGCTTGCAGAGCAATACACCCAAGCTGCGCGCAGGTATGTTCCCGGCCGCGGCTCTTACACAGCGCGTTTCCTGGAAAGATTGGGTCGGCGGGTGGAACGCCACTTCAGCCCCTACCGCTAGGCCCTCATGCGGAAATCACTTTCCAGTTTCCACAATTCGCTGCGACAAGCCAGAGGGCCCCATAAGTGCCTCGTCCAATAAATACGGGAGCGGATGGCGGAGAGATTT
>CAZGYL010000854.1:0-2248 GCA_964529985.1 uncultured Planctomycetia bacterium
CACCGTTGAAACTTATGTTGTCGCCGGTTGTCGTTATGTCGCCTGCGGTTGAGACCGCACCTGAGCCGTCCTGGGTAAAGGCACCATCAAGGTTCATGTCGCCGGCTGGAGCTATCGAGAGGGTGCCCGAGTTCGTGATGGTCACCGGGCCGCCGCCTGTCGTTGTAACCGTATCGTTGAAGCTGAAAGCTGTCCCGTCCAAATCAATACCGCTGCTTCCGGAAGTGTTTACTGCGCCGTTGAACGTGGTAGTCCCTGTACCGTCATTTTGAGTTATCGCCTCCGCGCTCACACCTGCGAATGTTACGTCCGCGGCGTCCAAGATAGAAATCTGTCCGATGCGGGTGCTTTGTCCGACTGCGCCTGAAAAACTGATACTCCCCTGTCCGGCCCTGAGAGTCAGGTTTTCCGAGCTTGCGCTGGTGCCGTCTACAGTTCTTAAGAACCTTATGTCTCCTGTACTCCACCCACTTGAAAGCGAGCAGTCACCTGTTAAAGTGACCGCCCCATTGAACTCTATGTCATCCCCCGTAGTTGTCAGGCTCCCTTGAATTGCTACGGCCCCATCGCCGTCCTGAGTAAACGCCCCTTCCAAGTTTATCTGCCCGGAAAGAGCGATTGTCAGCAACCCTGAATTGGTGATCGTAAGGGGGCCCCCGTTCCTTGTTCTCACCGAGCCTGTAAACGCAAACGCTGAGCCGTTCAGATCTATACCCGCAGAACCGCTCGTGTCAATCGTCCCGGCGAATATCGTTGTTCCTGAGCCGGCGCTTTGCGTTATGACGGCAGCTGCAATTGAATCCGCCGATACATTCCCGGCACTCACGATCGATAACTGCCCCAGCCGCACGTTTCCGCCAACAGCGTCGGAGAAAGTGATATCTCCCGCGCCGGCGGAAAGGGACAAGTCCTGTGATTCGGCAGCGCTTCCGTCCACCGTGCTCGTAAAGCTTATGCTCCCGCCTCCGGTTGAAAGCGATACGCCCGCTCCCAGTGTCACAGGGCCGCTGAAACTTATATCCGCTCCGTCCGTCGTGATGTCAGAGGAGATGGTTACTTCACCGCTGCCATCCTGTGTAAAAGCCCCGGCCAGCAACATGGTTGCCCCGGATTCCAGCGTCAAAGCACCTGAATTTGTAATTGTTACCCCTCCGCCTCCCGTCGTTGTAACCGGCCCCTGGAAGGAGAACGCTGCACCGTTTAGATCAATTCCATCCGATCCGCTCGTACTGACGGCGCCGCTGAAGGTGGTGGTCCCGCTACCGGCCGCCTGGCTTATAGAAGAGGCGCTCACCGCCTGAATTGCGACACCCGCTGCACTCGAGATAGACAGATTGCCTATGCGCGTAGAGCTCCCTATATCACCCGAGAAGCTTATGCTGCCCGTGCCGGCGGTCAAAGCCAAGTCATAGGCGCCGTCCACTGTGTCCGCGAAGCTGATATCGCCTGAACCCGAGCCGGTCGACAGCGCCACGTCACCAGTCAATGTCACAGGGCTGCTGAAACTTATGTTACTGCCGGTGGTGGTAATGTCGCCGGCAATGGATACTGCTCCGGTCCCATCTTGAGTGAATGCGCCGGCAAGTGAAAAATCGCCGGATGCGCCTATGGTAACGGAACCGGAGTTTGTGATTGTAACAGAGCCTCCGTTCTGCGTTACAATCGGCGCGTTTATCGCAAAATCCACGCCGTTTAGATCAATACCTCCCGCCTCTGTTGTTGTGACAGCGCCGTTGAAAGTCGTTGCGCCTTCGCCCGCGCTTTGCACCAGGCTTCCAACAGTCATGGTTGTCGCGGTGACGTTCCGGGCGTTTTCGATCGTGATCGTGTAGGGAGGTTCGCTGCCCCCGACGACACCATCGAAGCTTACATCTCCTTGCAGTCCTGCGTTCAGCGTCAGCGTACGCTTGTTTGCCGAATCGTCTGCGTTCACCGTGCCTCCAAAGGTTATGGAGGCTCCTGCAGGCACGGTTCCACCGCCTGTGGTATCTATCGTCAGGTTGGAGGTCAACACGAAATCGCTTGTAAAAACAACCGGTTCTCCATTCGTTATGATGTCGTATGCTATTGAAAGATTAGGAGTATCGAAGGTGACGGTTGCGTCATCTATAGCACTGATCTCACCTGTCACAGTTATGCTCCCGGTGGCGGCAGGCGACCTGAACGTAATCGGGTCGCTCACGGTCAGAGCCGCTATACGCATGGCACCGCTCGCATCAGAGCGGCCTATGTAAATCATTGAAAATCC
>CAZGYL010000855.1:0-2246 GCA_964529985.1 uncultured Planctomycetia bacterium
TACGGCCTCTGCTTTACCGAGCTGGTGAAGGAAATACCGCTGGCCCGCCTTGTGGAGGCTGCCGGCGGTTTTCCGGGGGAGGTCTGGCAACGCTTTACAGGCAGGAAGCGGGGGGTTATAGAGCCTGGCGCGGTGGGATCGCTTACCGTGCTCCGGCCGACTGTCGCGGGGGGCGTCCGACCGGATCCGCCGGTTTCAAAATGCGGCTGGTCGCCCTACCAAGGCCGCTCATTCCCGGGTTGTGTCGAGGCGACCGTCGTGCTCGGCAACCTGGCTTTCCATAGGTGAAACTTCGGCCGCCGTCCACCTTGCCGCCCGCACGGGGTGCTCGTAGGATTGAGGTTTTGGCCGACCGGCGTTGCGGCCTTCTTGTCGCCTGAAAAGGCTCGACGGCCGCTGGCCCGCCGGAGACAAGGGATCGTTGGAGCAGCCAGAGAGCTCTTAAGAGCCGGAGATTTTCCAATATGCGGAACGGGACTCCTACTGAACCTGAGACCCCGGAGGATCTGCTCCGCATTGCGGACCGGACCTTTCGGAGCCGCTTCTTTGTGGGTACGGGGAAGTTCGCCAACGCGGAAATCCTCAGGCGCACCCTCCAGGAGTCCGGAGCCCAAGTGGTGACCGTTGCGCTGCGGCGGGTTGACCCGCAATTCCGCGGGGATCCTACCCTGACCGCTCTGGATCCTCAGCAGCACCTGATCGTTCCGAATACAAGCGGGGCCAGGGACGCAGAAGAAGCGATTCGGCTTGCCAAACTGGGGCGGGAGATCGTGGGGCACCAGTGGGTAAAGCTTGAAGTGACGCCCGATCCGGCCACGCTGCTTCCTGATCCGGTGGAAACCCTTTCCGCCGCAGAGCGGCTTGTACGCGATGGCTTTGTGGTGCTGCCGTACATAAACGCCGATCCGATTCTTGCAAAGAGGCTTGAAGATGCAGGTTGCGCGACGGTGATGCCCCTCGGCGCACCGATAGGTTCCAACAGGGGACTTAAGACGCGTGATCAAATACGGATTATAATCGAGCAAGCTACAGTGCCGGTTGTGGTCGACGCAGGCTTGGGCCTGCCAAGCCACGCTTGTGAGGCTATGGAACTTGGAGCCGATGCAGTGCTTGTGAATACGGCCCTTGCAACGGCCGGTGACCCTCCCCTCATGGCGCGTGCGTTTGCAGCCGCCATAAAAGCAGGAAGGGAGGCGTACCTGGCGCGTCCGGGCCGCGTCTTGGGAGAAACAGAGGCTGAGGCGTCAAGCCCTCTGACCGGTTTCCTTCGATAGCGCCTCGTACAATAAATGCAGCCCGGCGGGACACTTCGGCGCAGCGTCCTGCAGCGGGCGATTGTGGAGACGGAAAGCTTTATTTGAAACGAAGCACCAGGGAGATCTCTACTTCCGGAATGGATCGCTTGGGCACGGAAAACCTCAAAACAGCCCGCAGCTTTGCGGATTTCGTAGGGCCTGAAGCCTGGAAGGCCGCAGAGAAGGCCGTCGCCGCAACAACAGAACAGGAAGTCCGCGCTCTGCTTGCCAGGGGGACCTGGTCGCCTTCCGATATTGCGGTTCTTTTGTCTCCGGCGGCTGATCCTTACCTTGAGCAATTGGCACAGCGCGCCCGTGCTCTCACGCTCCAGCGTTTCGGTAAAGTGGTCATCCTGTACGTCCCGCTTTACCTGTCGAACTTCTGCATCAACTCCTGCCGGTACTGCGGATTCCGTTCGGATAACCCCGTGCGGCGACGCAAGCTCTCCGCGGAGGAAAGACGCCGGGAAATGCAGTACCTCAAGGAGCTGGGTTTCGAGCATATTTTACTTGTAAGCGGTGAGGATCCCCGAGCTCTGCCTCCCGGCGAGCTCGCTCAATGTGTGGCGGAGGCGCACCGCCTTTTCGCCAGCGTTTCGATCGAGCTCTATCCGCTGCCGGAAGAGGGTTACAGATCGCTTGTTGAAAAAGGATGCGACGGAATTGCTCTCTACCAGGAAACGTACAACTGCGAGCAGTACAGCCGTATGCACCCGCGGGGGCCTAAGCGCGACATGCGCCGCCGCCTCGAATCTATTGAGTACGCTGCACGGGCGGGAATGCGCTCTCTAGGTTTGGGCGCACTGCTCGGTCTTTCACCATGGCGTGTTGAAGGAGTCTTTCTCGCCCTTCATGCGGCTTACCTGATGAAACGCTACTGGAAGTGTCGCATTGCTTTCAGTTTCCCGCGCCTATGCCCTGCAGCAGGGGGTTTTAAAGCACCCCACCCGG
>CAZGYL010000856.1:0-2244 GCA_964529985.1 uncultured Planctomycetia bacterium
AAGGTCTGCTGCGGGCTTACGATCGTCACCCCGGACCGCATGTGAGCTTCAGCGTTCTCGCGGTATATCCTCGCAGCTGAGCGCGCAAGGTCCAGGCGATCACTGACTTGCTGTATCTGGCTTTCGTCCTCAAGCAGGTGGGTCCTAACATTCCTGCCCGCCTCGACCGCTGCAACTACCGCGTCCGTCAAATAGTACTCACCTTGCGCATTGTCGGGCTTAACCCGCGCCAGAGCTTCATGCAAGACCTCTGCGCGAAAAACGTAAAGCCCGGCGTTGACCTCGCGGATCTTCTTGATCTCAGGCGGTGCATCCCGCTCTTCAATTATCGTGCGCACGCGGCCCGCTTCGTCCCGAATAATTCTGCCGAAGCCTGTTGGATCGCTTTTCTCGCAGGTGAGAAACGTCACTTCGGCCTGCTGAGCATGGTGGGTGCGCACAATAGCCGCCACGGTCTCAGGTTTAAGGTGAGGCAAATCGCCGTTTATAATAAGCAGGTCCCCGTCAAACCGCCCCAGGGCCCGCAGGGCGCAACCTGCTGCGTGCGCGGTGCCAAGCTGCTCTTCCTGCACTACCCAAGTGACATTCTCATTTGCGAATGCTTCGCGCACCTTGTCGCGGCCAAAGCCTATCACCACAAGCAGCACGTCGGGCTCAGCCCCCCGGGCCACCTCAAGCGCGTACGCCAGGAGCGGTTGGCCGCAGAGCTCCTGAAGCACCTTCGGCAGCGCCTCAGAGAGCATCCTGGTGCCCTTGCCTGCAGCCAGTACCGCCGCAGCTAAGGGACGCCTGTTTTGGGAGACCTCCGTGCGAGCCATATGCACCTTTCCCGGAATTGAGCCCTGCGGGTTGTTTGAGCGCCCTGGAACTTAAACAGCTTCCCTCCGCCTTGTTTTCTGGATTTTCCCTGGCTCGGCGGGGAAAGCGGTCCAAGGCGCGCTGCAGTCCCGCAGCGAAAGTGGGTGCTACAGCGCACCCGGTTGTACTCTGGCTACCCGGCGAGGACTCGAACCTCGAATAGCAGGACCAAAACCTGCTGTGTTACCACTTACACCACCGGGTATCGTGGATTCCAGCCAAGGGTACGACGGCCCGTTTTAACCCTTTGCGTATCGGCCCGGAGCCCGTCTTCCCTTTGGGTGTCTGCTACCGAGAAAACCAAGATTATACGTCTGTCTCCCGGGACTGTCAAAGTCGCGCTTCGGTCATTTTGCCGCAAGCGGGCAAGCGGCACTAACCCGATCTGGCCGCAATGAGATTTCTTGACTGGGAAAGTCCGTCTCTCTATAATCAAGGGCTCTTCGGGCGGATAGCTCAGTCGGTAGAGCACGAGACTGAAAATCTCGGTGTCCTCGGTTCGATTCCGAGTCCGCCCATATTATGAAGATACGGCTGCGCCGCGTGCTGCGGCGTATTTTTTTACGCGCACTGAGCTTCTTGGAGCTCTGACCGCCCGAGGTGTGCGTCATGCGCCGAAAAGACTCTGGATCCACGCTGCTTTCATGGTCTGCTGCGGTCCTCCTTGGAGCGGGGTTGGCCGCAGGTGTGGCACTGCCGTGGGGCGGAGAGCATTTCAGCGCTTCGGCGCTCTTGAGCTATGTGGTGCACCTGGTACGGCGTTCCTACGTGCATCCCGTCGACCCGCGGAAACTAAGCGAGAAGCTTCTGGCCGGTCTCCCGGAGGCTCTTGACGATTGGTCAACGTACATAACACCTGACCGGTACCCTGATTTCGACGAGGAGGCGGAAGGCCGTTTCGGCGGTATCGGGGTTGTTTTTCAGCTCAAGGAGGACAGATATATTGTGCGGCTGGTGCTCCCAGGGGGGCCGGCCGATAAGGCCGGCGTAAAGGAGGGCTGGGAGCTTGTGGCAGCCGAGGGAATACCGCTTCGGGGCAAACCGCAGCGGGAGGTCCGACGGCTCTTGCGGGGTGCGGCAGGTACCCCGGTACATTTGGTTGTCCGGGATAACGAAGGCAGGGACCATGAGGTAACCGTGGTCCGCCGAGAATTGACCGAGCCGAGCGTGCACCGGGTCGGTTTCGTCCGAGGCGCGGCCGGTATCGGGTACGTGAGAGTCGAACAATTTCAAAGAGACACGACTCACCAGCTTGACCAGGCTCTGGAGGCCCTTCGGCGCGCCGGGCTCAAAGCCTTGATAGTCGATATGCGGGAGAACCCGGGCGGACTTTACAGCCAGGCCGTAAAAGTGGCTGATCGCTTTCTGGAAAACGGCGTCATCGTC
>CAZGYL010000857.1:0-2243 GCA_964529985.1 uncultured Planctomycetia bacterium
CGACTGCTTGGAGAAGGGGGCGCTGTGGTGCAACAGCGCTAATCTTTATACAAACTGCGGCCGCTATGCCTTGGCATTCAGGTGCTACAAGCGCGCGGCCGGCATAGCGCGCGCCATAGGAGCTAAAGAGCTGCTTGCTCTTGTTGAGGCCAACATGGGTGTGCTGCGGCTTTACCGCTGGGAGCTTGGGGAAGCCGAGAGGCACATTGAAGCCGCCCGCTGCTTGGCGGAGGAAGCAGGATCCGAACGGTTTTTGAAGTTCGCTCGTCTTTGCCGCGCGACGTTGCGCTGCCGCCAAGGACGGTATGCGGAAGCTCTGCGTCTTTTCTTGCGGCAAAGCGACGAGGCCCGGCGGAGCGGCGATCGCTATGCGCTTATGAACATATCTTTTCAAAGCGTTTATCCTCTCATGGCTTTGGGGAGGTTCCGCGAGGCTCTGCGCGAAGCAAGAAGGGGCTTGCGGATCGCCCGGAAACTTGCTTGGCCGCGCGGGATACTTGAAGGGAACCTGGCGCTTGCTCAAGCGGCCTGCCGCCTGAGGTCTTGGCAAAGCGCGAGGAAATACCTCAAGGAGGCAAAAGACGCTCCGTGGAGCCATCACGGCCAGGTTGACGCTGAAATCGCTTACCTTGAAGGAAAAATACTGGTCGCCGCCGGGGATCTGCAGGCCGCTCTTGCGGCTTACCGAAGGTCAAAGAAAACATTCGGCAGGCTGAGGATCCCTGTTTGGGCGCTTCCTGTTTCGGTTGATTTCGCCGACGCCCTGCACTTGCGAGGCCGTAAGAAGGCCGCACGAGTGGAGCTTGAGAAACTTTGGCGGGTGGTCTCCGCCCAGCCGAACGCCGAACGGCACCCGGAGGTATGGCTGAGCGCGGCGATTGTGCGCTGCAGGAGACTTCTTGAGGATCGGCCGCAAGACGCGAAACTCTGGCGGAACATGTCTTACGAGCTTTCGGAAGCTGTTTCAAAGGCGCGCAGTTCGGGCATGAGGCCTTTGCTCTGGCAGTTGCTTTGCCTGAGGGGCGCCTGTCTTGATTTCTTGGGGGAAAGGGAGCGGGCTGAGCAGGATATAACGGAAGCGCTTTCAGAGTACCGGCGTTTCGCAGAACAATTCTCCCGAGAAGCAAAACGGCGTTTGGCCGCGGAACCGGTTTCTTCTTTGCTCCACAGTCTGGCTTCCGAGTATCGCCCGAGCGAACCTGCAAAAAGACCGCCGAAGAAGCGCACCCGTGCCGTAAAGAGAAAGAGCGTAACTTTGCGCTCTGAAGAAGGTGCAGCGGAGACTCCCGCCGTTTGGCACGGAATGGTGGCTGTCTCTGCGTGCATGAGGGAAATCTTCGACCTTATTGAACGGATCGCCCCTACGGAGATCCCGGTCCTTATTACAGGTGAAAGCGGAACCGGAAAAGAACTCGCCGCGCGTGCCATTCACCGCCTGAGCCGCAGGTCCCGCGGCCCTTTCGTCGCTGAGAATTGCGCTGCGATTCCACAGTCGCTTGCTGAAAGCGAGTTCTTCGGCTTTTCAGCCGGGGCGTTCACCGGAGCGGACCGAAGGCACATGGGGCGCATTGAGGCCGCCTCAGGCGGTACGCTTTTTCTGGATGAGATCGGCGAGCTTCCTTTGCCTCTGCAAGCAAAATTTCTCAGAGTCCTTGCTGAAGGCACGGTACGACCCTTGGGCAGTGCCGAGACACGGACGGTGAACGTGCGGCTTGTTTGCGCGACGGCGCGCGACCTGCGCTCCGATGTCGAGCGCGGCACTTTCCGGGCGGATCTTTTCTACCGAATCCTGGGGACCGAAATACGCCTGCCGCCGCTTCGGGAACGCAGGGAGGATATACTGCCGCTTGTGGAGCACTTCTTTAAGAAGTATACGCCCGCAGGCCGCAGGCCGCCGCGGCTCACCACAAGAGCCAAGCGGAGGCTTCTCAGTTACCTGTGGCCCGGGAACGTCAGAGAACTTGAAAACGAAATCCGGAGACTCGCCCTTCTCGGGGAAGGAATAGTCCAGGAGCGGGACGTTTTGGTGAACCGGGAACTGAGGTCCTATGAGCTTCTGGCTCCCGGGGCTGTCAGGCGTTATGCGCTCAGCGAAGCGCAGGAGATCTTGGAGAGGGAGTATCTGCTGCAGGCTCTGGAAGAGACCGGGGGCAACGTGAGCCGGACGGCCAAGCTTGCAGGCGTGAACCGCAGGACCATTTACAAGATGCTCAAGCGCCTGCGCATTGAACCGAAAGATCTCC
>CAZGYL010000858.1:0-2235 GCA_964529985.1 uncultured Planctomycetia bacterium
CCATGGTGGATGCCTTCGGAAACCTTATGCCCTGCAGCTATTTCCCGTTTCCTGCAGGTAACGTGCTTGAGAAACCCTTCAAGGAGTTGTGGTACGAATCGGAGCTTCTCAAAGAGCTGCGCGATCCAAAGCGCTATGGCGGCGTATGCGGAATTTGCCCGCACCTTGAGGTATGCGGCGGTTGCAGAGTGAGGGCTTACTACGGCGTAGATAATCACATGGGGCAGGATCCGATCTGCCTGCCTGCGTTCGGTTCTCCTCTCAGAAAGCCCGCTGAAGGTACGAGAACGGAACTGTAACTCAGGGCGCACATTGGGGATAGGCGCAGGACAGACCTTCCCCCGCATTGTAGGCTCCGCAACGTGGAAAAGGCGCAGGAGGCGGGTCTCCCCCTCCGAAAAGCCAGCCGAGCAGAAAAACAGCATCCCCAACGTTCACCCTCCCGTCGCCGTTTGAGTCAAGCGCAGCCACACAGTCCGCCCGCCCCCCGAGGAAAAGATACTGCAAGGTCTTTACAGGGTCGGCAAGGTCGATCCCACCGCTTGCATCCGCATCTCCCCGAAGGAAGTAGAGAAGGGGGCTTCCCGGTTTGCTTTCGATCACGAATTCAACCGTTTGGGTACGCGGGCTCGAAGTGCAAAAGACCGCTTTTGTGCGACCCGGCCCACCCCCTGCAGGAGGAGCGATTTTAACCAGCAGCTCAAGGCTTCCACCCGGTTCAACAGCTCCGCTTGAGGGCGTTATATCGAGCCAAAGAGGTGTAGGATCAAAAAGAAGCCCGTAAAGTCCCCGGGCGGGAGGCAGCGGGCTCCAAGCTCTCTGGGGCTCCGTTTGCAAGCCCACGGTTGCACAGACGCTGCCCCAGTCAATGCCCCTATAGGCGCAGCGGACGGTCCCACGCCTTTGGAGTACCACTTGAAAGGAAAACGTTCCGCCCCGGTCCCAACCCCGCAGTCCGCGCCACTCGATTGCACACCAGTCAGGGCGGCCCAGCAATCGGATTTCTCCGTTCTCGGTAAGAAGCAGATCAGTCCAAAACACAGCTACAAAAGGAGCTTTCGCCCGCGCTGCAGGCAGTTCTTCATTTTGGGAAGAATCCTCAAGAGGCCCACCGAAGGAAAGAATTCCGTTTGAGTCGATAAAGACCTGATCGAAGCGCCTGCCGTTAATCGGAAAGGCGAAAGGTATCCGGATAGGCCCGAGTAGAACATCATCACCGGGCCCACTGTACAAAACTTCACCTTGATCCGTGTCAATCCACTGCGCTGTCGGACTTGCCGGATCGGATACAGCCTCAACGGAATAAGAGCTTCCGGGCGAAGCGAAAGTAACAAAAAAGTCAAGCTTCCTTGTACCCGGATTCTCAAGCTCCAAGAGGTAAGAACAAGAATCGGATCCAGTACAAGGAACCCTCAAAGCCGCGGGCTTGATCCGAAGCTCGGACCAGCCGAGCTTAAGTTCGATATCCTCTCCGGCCGGCGGGATTTCTAAAAGGAGACTCTCAGGCAGAAATCCCGCAGCTTCTGCAGTGATTCGATACCGCCCCTCAGGAACGACGGCTGAAAACGAGCCATCGGGGTTCGTGCCGAGTACGAGACCGACGGGGCCTGTGAAACGAACAACCGCATGGTCCAAAGGCGCGCCGTTCCCCTCGCTTACCACTCGGCCTGAAACAAGCGAAAGCTTATGAACCGTGAGCTCGAAAGGTATCCGGGTGTATAAATCCCCGCCTTGGAAAGTAACTGCAAACGCAACCCTCTTCCCGGGTTTCAATTCTTCCGAAAAGCGGCACCGGAAAACAGGCTCCAGGGTTGCGCCGCCCGGCACGGAGTTCAGCTCAAAAGAGGATCGCAGGATTTCGACGCCCTCATTCGTTGTGCTCAGCTCCGCCTTCACGGTGTCAAAAGAAATCGTGCTTCTGTTTACAAGCGAAAGAGCAAGATCGCCTTCCTCGCCCGGTTCCGGAACCCGATTACCTCCCTCGCGCCACTGTGTGGAAAGAAGCTCGAAACCGGGTGCGCACCTTAAAGTCGGGTCCCCGAGAACCTCATAAGAAAGGTGGTAGAGCGTCCCGTACTGCGGGCGGTTCCGCGCAACCGCCTCAAGGCCGCGGAGCAAAGCTTCCCCCACGGAGAGCTTCCGGGGGCCGAGCAAGGCCTTTATTGCAGCCTCTTCCAAGAGAGCATCTTCCTCCCAATACGTATCCCTCGCAGAGCCGACAAAGGCTGAAGCAGG
>CAZGYL010000859.1:0-2234 GCA_964529985.1 uncultured Planctomycetia bacterium
TTCCGCTTCTTTGGTTGAGCCTTCACGTGGCAAAAATAATTTGGAGCGTTCCCGGCGGCAGATTTTCCGATCTTGCCGGTAGAAGGGTCGCTATAGTAGTAGGCTGGGCGCTTTACACCGCTGTTTATCTTTTTATTCCCCGAGTGCCTAACCTCTGGTACATGTGGTTTCTGCTTTTCCTTTATGGAATGTATTATGGTATGACGGAAGGGGCGGAGCGGGCACTTGTGGCCGACGTTGTACCGCCCGAGTCACGCGGGCGTGCGTACGGTCTTTACCATGCGGTCACCGGATTTGCGGCTCTTCCGGCAAGCTTCCTTTTCGGGGTTTTCTGGAAAGCGCTCGGTGCAGAACGTGCGTTTCTGATCGGCGCCTGCCTTGCCGGTGCAGCTACTTTGATGTTGCTGGGATTGGTTACTTTCGGACGGAAAGAGAGGTGATGGATTTGGCGAGCGCCTGGTTTTTCCTCCTTTGTGTTTGCGGGAACCCGGAAACCTCCGCATTCGAAGTCGTACGGCCTGCGGACAACCGCAAGGCACTGAGAAATCCTTCCATGGGCTGGACGCTGCACTTTTATTCCAACAAGCTGACGAATTACGGGTCGCGGCTCAAGCCTTCCGATACCTTGGATGACTTTCCGGGTCTGTCCGTTATCTACCTGCGTTTGCCCTGGGCTTATATCGAGCCTGAAGAAGGTTGTTTTCACTGGTCGGTGGTGGACGCCCCCGCGCAGAGGTGGATCGATAAAGGGCTGCAGGTGGCTTTCCGTTTCACGTGCTCGGAATCTTGGCTCGAGTACGCAACCCCGAAGTGGGTGGAGAAAGCCGGAGCTAAAGGCTACAGGTGCGCGGTGGGCAAGGGTGTGGTACCGGACGGCCCGCTGTGGGAACCTGATTACGGCGATCCTGTTTTCCTTGAGAAGCTCGACCGATTCCTTGCGCGGGCCGCTGCAAGGTACGACGGCAACCCGAATGTGGCTTTTATCGATGTTGGATCGTTCGGAGTGTGGGGGGAAGGCCACGTGTTCCATACTTCGCGACTTTCGTATCCTCCTTCCGTGGTCAAGAAGCACATTGAGCTTTACGCCAAACACTTCCGCAAAACGCTGCTTGCAGCAAACGATGATTTCAGTTTTCAGGACAAGCCCGGTGATAAATACGGCATAAACCGCTTTGCTTTTTCTCTGGGCATGACTCTTAGGGACGACAGCGTTTTGGTTCAGCCTCCGCCGCGCATGTACTTCCATGCCGATATGGCGGCTTTGGTATGGCGCAAACGCCCTGTTATTTTGGAGCACGAGCACTATGGGCCTTCAAAGCGCCGGGGCGCCTGGGGCGACGGATCCTACTTGATCCGCGCTGTTGAGGAATATCACGCAAGCTACCTTTCAATTCACTGGTGGCCCCGTGAGTTCTTGAAAGCCGAAAGACGCCTTATTGATCGGATAAACAGGAGACTGGGCTATCGCATCCAGTTGCGCGAAGCTGCATGGCCCCGGGAAATTCCGCTCAGCGGGCATTTTAGGATAAGATCCGTATGGGCGAACGCAGGGGTTGCGCCATGCTATCCGGGGGGATATCCGGCATGGACGCTTAAGGATTCGGAAGGCGGTATCGTTGCTGTGTTCGTAGACGAAGAGTTTAATGTCCGCAACCTGCCGGTTGGGCCTCCGGGAAAAGCTCCTCTGCGAAACAGGATCGCCTGCTTTCATTGTGCTCCGAACATGAAAGCCGGCACTTACAGGCTTTTTGTATCGGTGGGTCTGCGTGACGGTACTCCCCGCATAGCGCTTCCTTACGACGGGGAAGACGGCCACAGAAGGTATGAACTGGGGGAGGTCGAAGTTGTCGAAAAGTAGGAGACCGAAAGCAGGTGCGTTACATCCTGGCGTTTCTCTTTCTCGGGCTGGTTGTGGTTATCCTTCTGAGGGCGGGCAGGAAACCTTCTGTTTTTGAAATCGAGTTTATTGAAGGCCGCCCCAGGGTGAAGAAGGGAAAGGTTCCGCACCGATTTCTTCAGGATTGTGAGGAACTTTGCCGATCTCTCGGAATCAAACGCGGTGCGATCAGAGCGGTTAAAGATCTTGAGGGCCTCAGACTTCAATTTTCCTCTGAAATTCCGCAGGCATACCACCAGAGGTTTCGTAACGCTTGGCGGGTGCATGCAAGCGATTGAAGACAGTGCCTCGTCCAATAACTACCTTCCGGTTTTGGCTTTTCGCCAAAACCGGACTC
>CAZGYL010000860.1:0-2233 GCA_964529985.1 uncultured Planctomycetia bacterium
AGGATAGAAAGGCGTGATCGGGCCCGTGCCTTGCTTCGCGCTCTCCGCGAGCAGGGGCGCTTCAGCAGGCAGGATCTTTTCTCCTACCCCGTAAGCACGGTTGTATCGGTACGCTTGCGGCGATTCCTTTCCTCAGGGGGCATTCTTGTAGTTGCAGCAAGCCTGACGCGCTTTGAGCCCTTTTTGAAAGAGGACTCGGAGAGCGATGCCGCGGAGCCGCTGGGAGCTGAGGCCGTGCAACGTTTCCTGCGGACTTTGGAGACCCCTCCCGGTGCGCTTTGCGTATGCGGCTTTTTCTCTGCGACCGGTTGGGAGGAAGGGACGTTGCGCGACCTTGAGGACCCGGCGAGAATATGTCTTACGGCGCCCGGACCCGAGGGAACTTGGATCGTTCTTCAGGAGCTTTCCGAGGGGCTTAAGCCCTACAGGTGGCTTTTTGATCCCGAGGGCAGGCAGGGGCGTATTGAAAGACTCTGCGGGAAGATCGCGGCTCTGCCGGAACTTTCGGTTGCAGGGGGTTTCGTACCGGTTGAACGCGTCGCCGCCTTGCTGGGCACGGACGGCGAGCTTGTGGATCTTGTGCTGCGCCGCCTGCTGGGGCGGGAGAAGCGGCTTTGCGTTGAAGAGGTCGACGGGGTTCAGATTCTGAAACACCGGCGCGTCTAAACGACTTTACGTGTGACAGAGCGGCGGGGGAGGCTATGGTCTTTGAGAGAATCCGCGAACTTCTTTCGAAAAATCGCTTGCCGCCCGGCACAGGCGAGCTTCTGGCGCGCGTTCGAGACACGCAGGAGCTCCTGCGCGAGCTCGACTCTCTTGTAACCCGCAACGAGGTCGCGGTAAGCAAGCTCAACGACGAGCTTGCAGCGCTTGAGAGGCTTGAGGCCGAGGAAAGAGAAAAGGTGCGCTCGGGCGCACTCGGCCCGCGCAGCAGGGCAAGCGTTCTGCGCCGGATTCTCAGGCTGAGACAGCAGATGGATCACATCGAGGACCGCCTTAAGATCCACGACCGCAATATCAGGCTTCACCTTGACCTGATCGGAGTTCTGAAACAAATCGAAGCCATGTCCATGGCCGGGGTGAAAGAGGAGGAAGTTGATGCACTGGTCCTGCGTTTCAGCGAAGAGCTCAAGTCCTATCAAGCTTCTCTTACAAGCGGTGAGGTCTTGAGGCGCAGAGCCGGTGAAGAGCTTGAGCTTCCTGGCGAAGAGGAACTTGCAAGCTTGGAGGCGGAGATCCTCGCTGAGCAACCCGAACGGGGCAAGGAGTCTGCAGAGGCAGCCCGAGAAGAGCGGCGGGAGGGAGAGGCGCTGGAGGCTGAAGAATCATGAGCAGTTTCCTGACGAGGCTTTTGCGCGGTTCGGAGCCGAGCCTTGAAGAATTGCGCGAGGCCTGCGCGCAGTCCGAAAGGCGCCGCAACGAGAAGCAGCTTGCGCTGGAGAAGCTTCTCCTACGGCGTGATGACATCATCGAGCGAATGAAGAAGGCGCGGAGCCGCAGGGACGACTTGAAGGTGGATATCCTTTGGAACGAGCTTCTTGCGCTCAGGCCCGAACTTGCAATGGTAAGGAGGGAGCTTCGAACGGCGAACCTCGAATACCTTACGCTGAAGCGCTACACGGCCGGTATGGAAGCTCTTGCAGCGCGCGGCGACAGGCAGGGAACGAAAAAGCTTCTGGGAAGGCTGCGCAGGAGCCGTCTGCCTGAGCTTCTTGCGCGTGCGGACATTGAGGAGGAAAGGTACCTGGAGGAGCTTGATCTTGTAATGGCTGAAGACGGCTCTTTTGAGGAGGAAGCGGCCGGCGAGGATCCGCGCAAGGAAGCCTTCTTGCAGAAACTTGACGGAGTGCGCCAGGCGGAGGAAGCAGGCGACCTGGCCGAGGCGAAGCGGCGGGAAGCAGCGCTGAAACAGGAGCTTGACGATGGAATCCTCTGAACCCAAACGCAGCTCCAAGCCCAAACGCAGGCTGCGCAAGCTCGGCTGTCTTGTAGTGCTTCTTCTTTCAGCGGCGGTTCTCCTGGCTGTGGCCGTCTTTACGGCCGGGCCTTCGGTACCGAAAGAGGCCGCGCTCCTGATCGCGCTTACAGGAGATCCGCCTGCAACGGAGCGCCCGGCGCTTGAGCGCCTCCTTCTCGGTGCGGGCAACCCGGCTGTGCCCGCTCTTTTCGAAGGACTGAGCGCGGCACAGGCGGACGAAAGGATAAAGCTTGTCGTGCTTGAGCTTCCGGGCGG